>CAYYZJ010000457.1:0-3368 GCA_964475615.1 uncultured Flavitalea sp.
AAGCATTGAAATACCCATCCAGGTGCTGCGACAGGAATTGATTTGCATAAGCTGCGTAATTCTCTCCATGGGGAAAATTGCCGGGAATAGACGCTATTGTTGTGGACCTGATCTCCAGCTTGTCGTCGCTGATGGTTATCATCCTGTAGGGAATAGGAGGAGTGACCAGAGAGCCGGTCTCGATATCGAACAACGTATTCCCGTTATAGGTATAGGAAGAAATATCCTGTGCGTGGTAATGACCGGTAAAGATCACTCTTAACCCCGCCTGCATCAAAGTATCGACGATCCGCTGATAATCGTCCACAACATACCCAGGGTCTAATTGGGATTGACCGGTATAGTGTTCGATCAGATTGTGATGCATCATGGCGAATATGCGAACGTTCTGTTTTTTTGCCTGCGCAAGCTGGGCGAGTATCCAGGTGAGCGTTGCCGGTTTGATCCTTCCTTCCGCTACATCGCCGTCCGGGCCATAGTCCTCATATTTGCTGGCGTCGATGGAGATGAGGCGGAGGCCCGGCTGTAACTGAACGACATAGCTCAGCGAAGCCGTATCCCGAGCAATGGCGGCCCGGTAGCCGAAATTGGCGTAGATGTTCTCGAAATCCGTTTTCGAGGTCATGGCTACGGGATACTCATTGTCTCCTACATATCTCTTGGCTTTATGATTGTTGATATCATGATTTCCGGGCATTACATATACCGATATGCCATGGCTTTGCAGTTTGTCGAAGAAGCGCGCCATATCCTGGTGATCGATCTTTTCGCCGTCCTTGGTTATATCGCCGGGAACGAGCAGTATATCTGGCTTGGCTGCTAATAACTGATCCATTACCTTTCTGAATACAGCATCGCTGTACTGCAGCAATTTGGGATCTTTGTTCAAATAGTTTTGAAATGCCGCTCCGGTAGCAGCATTACTATCCAGTAAGGAAGGATCCATGTAATGGATGTCTGAAACGATCGCCACCTTCAGGGGCCTGGCGGGTTCCGTGAAAGGAGGGCGTTTGCCGGGGGTTAGTTCTTTCCTGCAGGACAGCGCCAGCAGGCTGAACAATGTTGGGATGATGAGTAGTTTGCTTTTCATAAACTAAGTTTTTGTGAAACTACTCTACCGGACCGCGTTGTACTAATTGATTTCCCGGCTCCTGTTTTCAGGGTTGGGATAATTTGCAAAAAAATGCCAGGTATGGTTAGCCCGCTTGCAGAAAATGCTTAATACCGCGGTAAGACCGGTGCACTTGTGAAGCCCCGATGATCAAATTGCCGGGTATAGCAGAAAATGCAAAAGAAACCGGCAGGCGGTTTCTTCATTTGCCGGTTTTGGGATTCAAATTTTCCGGTATTCATTTATCTCCTCCAGCAATTCCATCGATTTCATCACCGGATCCCATTCCTTTCCCTTTAAAATAAGCCGGAACCATTTCTTGTTCCTGTTCTCATATCTGATATTAAAAAACAGCCACGCCGCAGCATAAGTGAAAGCAGTTGTTACTATGATCTGAACCGCATACAGCCAGTCATTTCCATGCTTCAGCATGTTCTGGTTGATATAAAAGGTTGTCCATACCGGAAGCTGAAGAAAAAGCAGGCGGGCCGCCCAAAGCGTTGACGACTTCAGCCTGGCTATCCTTTCCTGCGTTGCCAGTACCGGTTCACCGATATCGGTTTGATTGATGAGGATTAACTGATAGAGGTAGATCCCAATAGCAAGCGTGGTAAGCACTGACTGGATGCCTGCCGAGACCAGGAAAAACGGGCTGGCGACCCGAAATAAATTGACGATCAGAACATCAACAAACCCCACCCACCCAACTCCGGCAAGGATCGCAAAGATCTTCAGGGGCTGCATCGAGGCCAGCAGCGATCTTACTTTCATCCCGGTAATGTCTTCTGCATTTTTTTTATTCAGCATCAGGCTATCTTCTAGCTTTTTATTGTATGATTGCCAGAGGCTGATGATTTCTTTTTCTTCCATAATTATTGATTTAAGTTTAAAAATTCTTTTTTCAACTGTTGTTTGATCCTTGAAACCTTGGTCGAAATATTGGTGACAGTGAGACCGAGTATTTCGGCGATTTCAGATTGACTGCTCCCTTCCAGATAAAGCAGGATGACCGCGCGGTCGATCTCTTTGAGCGATCTGATGAACCGGTAAAGCTGCTCTATCCGCGACTGCCATTCTCCTGCATTGCTTTCTTCATGAATGGAGAGCACCTCGGCAGGTAAAGCGCGATTGATTGCACTCCTGCGACTTTCTTTTCTGTAAAAAGAAATGGAAACATTCAGTGCAATCCGGTAAATCCAGGTGCTAAGCTTATACCGTTCGTCATACTTATTGAACGAAAGCCATAACTGAATAACGATCTCCTGGATCAGGTCTTTCCTGTTGTCCTCATTCTTGCAATAGGAATTGGCTATTTTATAGATGATTCCTTTGTTTGCTTCGATAACCGGCAGAAAATGGGAAGCGTCTTTTTCCAAAAAAATGTGTTTATATATTATTCGTTTGAGGTTTAAAAATATCACACCTCAACTATACGTCTACGTTATAAACTGTAATTCAATAGCATACAGGTTTAACATTTTTAGTATCGAAAAGCTTGCATAATATCAGAAATTATGTACCTTTGCATCCGATTTGAGCATGGTATCGATACTTCAACAAGGATGATGTAATCTACACTTCTTCACTAACGATTCTTCGGTGTTTTAATCTCCAGATTGCTCAAGGATTTAATTAACGAACAAAAAAATGAATACGTTATGAAAAATAATGTTATGCCGTCTATTGTACGGATGGAAAAAGAAATACTGGAACAGCTGGTTAAAGAAGTAAAGGAAACGGTGGCTACAGATGTCAACATGAATAAGTCCAGGTCAAGGTCTTTCAGCGTGGTTGATCTCTGGGATCTGCGCCGTGGAAAAAGATCTTCCAGAAGAGCCCCGAAACAATGGGAAAAATGGGAAATATAACGGCAACGCATAGCTGCTGTTTATCATCAAATGATACCCATCTTATCCATTAAAAAAGAAGCGTTCTTATTCCTGGCAACGCCCGGCCGCAACCGGTAATCGAAATGAAGCCCGCCCTGCCGGATGGCGCTTTCAAAGCAATAGTTGCCCACCTGGCCTGGAAATTCATATTCGAGTTTGCTTAGATTGAGATCATGCGTGGCAAAAAGGGCAAGACAAGGCTTGCTCAGCAGTTTCCTGATGAATTGCTCCGACCCATGCGTCTTGTCTTCCGAATTGGTGCCCCGCAGGATCTCATCTACCAGCACCAGCGCCGGCCCACCGGCTTCCAGATGCCGGATGATCTGCTGCAGTTTTTTCAGTTCAGCCATGAAATATGAAGTGTGCTC
>CAYYZJ010000458.1:0-4710 GCA_964475615.1 uncultured Flavitalea sp.
GACGACGGCCTCACCTGGACCGAGCCCCGCCTCTTCCTGGTGAACGCCCTGGCGGAAGCATACGAAAGCCCGTTCCGGAACTATCAATGCTCCTATATCGACGCATTTGCCGACAACGGTGAACTGCATTGCTTCATTCCCCACCGCTGGGAAAGAGTACTGTACCTTCATTTTAAAGAAAGCGACCTGGATAAGTTTCCGACAAGGAAACAATTGCTGGGCAACAAATAATTGGCGGGAATATGTCTCGAAAAAAACGCGTGCTGGTAGCGGTCGACGATTTTTCTGCGGATCAGATACAGCGCATAACCGATGCCGTTAGTGAATGGGCTTCCGTTACGGTGATCCCGCAGCACTGTTCCGGGCGCGATTACCGGCAGGCCCTGGAGGGATGTATTGCCTGCATCGGCTGGCCCGACCCCGGATGGATAAAAGGATCTTCGCTCCGGTTGCTGCAGTTGGGCAGCAGCGGATGGGACGCCTACCAGCACCAGGGGCTGGAATCCATTCCCGGCTTTGCCCTGTGCTCGGCCAAAGGCATCTATACCACCGGCCTGGCCGAACACGCGCTGGCCATGATGCTGGCCCTGGTACGGCGCATCCCCGTTCATGTTCATGACAAGGACCAGCGCCGGTTCCGCAGGCATCTTCCTTATGTTCCGGAGATCACGGGGGCAACGGCCTGCATCGTTGGACTGGGAGAGGCCGGCCATGCGCTCGCCGTGCGCTGCAAGGGCCTGCTCATGCGGGTCACTGCCGTAGTGCGGCATGCAGGCATGGAACAGGAGCATATAGACCGGTTATTCGATCTGTCTGAACTGAAGACCGCGGTATCGGCGGCGGACCACGTGTTTGTGCTGGTGCCCGGTACCCCGGAAAATGAGCGGCTGTTCAATGCAGCTATTTTTGCCGCCTTCAGGCCCGGCGCTTTTTTTTATAATCTTGCGCGGGGAATGGTAGTGGATGAAGATGCTTTGTATGAAGCGCTGGCAGCAGGCAGGCTGGCCGGGGCCGGGCTGGATGTAACCCGCATCGAACCCTTGCCTCCCGACAGCAGGCTGTGGACCCTGGGCGACCAGGTGCTGGTCACCGGCCATAGCGCGGGCCTGTCTGCAGGCCATGCAGAAAGGTTCTGCAGGCTCGCTATCCGCAACCTGCAGCGTTTTTGGACAGGGCAGCCGCTGGAGAACAGGATGATATGATTTACCAATAAAAACTGGCGCATGAAAATAACGGATATCACTACACGAATTGTAAGACAATCCTCCGAGCTATGGTATGCCCCGAACCCCATACCGCAGGGATATACTCCTTATTTTGATTTTCCGCTTACTACCATCCATACCGATGCCGGCATAGAGGGATATACCATGGACTATGGCCCGCTGGGCCAGGGGCGCGGCTCCGCTTATGCCGTGCACGATATTTATTATTATGATCTCGTAGGCCAGGACCCGCTGAACCATGAAGCGATCTGGCAGCGGTTCCGGGCAAAGCAGAGACACCTCTATAATTTCCGCGAAACGATCTGGGGCAACCTGGACGTGGCGTTGTGGGATATCAAAGGCAAGGCGGCTGGGATGCCCATTGCCGTTATACTCGGCAAATACCGCGATAAGGTGCCGGTATATTCGAGCTGCCCGCCCCAGACCGTTACCAGTGTCGAGGATGTGGAAAAGAACATAAAGCTGAAAATAAAGCAGGGGTTCAAGGGGGTCAAACTGCAGTTGTCAGGCGGCTCGAAGACCGATATCCCCAAATTGCGCAAGGCCAGGGAAGTGGCAGGCGACGGCTTTCCGCTGATGCTGGATTCTTCCGCCGTGCTGAGCTTTGAAGACGCGCTGAAAATAGGATACGTCCTGGATGAGCTGAACTATGAATGGTTTGAAGAGCCTTTTCCCGACGCCCATATCCTGCAACTGAAGAAACTGGCGGAGGCTATCCGCACGCCCGTGCTCGCCGCCGAAACAGTCGGCCTTTTCGAGCTGCCGCATTATATGACCGAGGGCGCCATAGATATTGTGCGCGGCGACGTGCATCACAAGAGCGGCATTACCGGAACGATGAAGGCATTGGGCATGTGCGAGATGATGGGATTTGAGTTCGAGATCCATACCGCGGCGGCGCCGCTGCTGGATGTGGCCAACCTGCATGTGGGCTGCGCCACCCGGCTGACCCGCTTCCTGGAATCACATCATCCGATGTTCCGTTTCGGCCTGAAGAACGATCCGCTCGAAATACGGGAAGACGGCTGCCAGCATTGCCCTGAAGGCCCGGGATTGGGCGTGGAGATCGACTGGGACTGGATCGAGGATCATACGGTGGAGGTGCTGAAAGGGAAGAGCTATTGAATGCTGAATGCATAACGCGGAACGCTTAACGCATTTGCATCAGCGTTTGGCATTATGCGTTATGCGTTTAGTGTTAACAATAGTAAACACGATCTGCGAATACCTGTCCCGTTCATACAATATGCCTATACTGCGTTTACCCATCGGCGTTATATCGGAATAGGCGGTATTGTCGCGCTGGGTGCTGTCCTGGTCGATGCAGTAGGAGAAAGGCCAGGTCTTTCCGAGATCATGGCTGAGCCGGAGTGTGAGGCTGTCGCGGCGGGTTTGGGTGGCCGCATTGCAAAAGACCAGAACAGGATCGCCTTTTTTGTTCAGCCGCAGTATGCTTCCCTGGCAGGCGGGATCGGGCAACTGCCCGTCATAATAAGCGGTATCCCAACTGGCGCCGCCGTCCCTGCTGGTGGCAACCACCCTGGCGCGCATCCCTTTATGCTGATTGCGGCAATTGATCATCAATGCGCCGTCCTTCAGTTCAACCGCCATGGCCTCATTGGAGCCGGCTATCGGCACGGACCGGCTTAACTGAAATGAGCGGCCATGATCATCGCTGTAGAACCCGTGCGAGTATCCCTGCTCCTGCGGAGGATCGCCGTTTATTTCGGTGTGGTTGGCGGCAACATAGATCCTGCCTTTATGCATTCCATGCTCCAACTGTATGGCATGACCGGGCGTATTGGCATACCAGCGCCAACTGTTGCTGAAGCGGTACTGCGGATTGAAGTCGGGGTCGTATGGCCTGCTCACCTGCAGGGTGATATTCACTGCGGCGGACCAGGTGCGGCCCTGGTCGGTCGAGGTCTTGTACTGCACTTCCCGGCAGCCTTTGCCTTTGCGCACATCGCCTTCGCTATTCCTGCTGGTATTGTAGAACAGGAATATCCTTCCCTGCGGATAAGCGGGATCGGTATAATCGACCACCGGCGTGGGATTGCCGGCCTGCATCGAATCGTTCTCGGCCACTACCTGCAGCGGCGACCAGGTTCTGCCGCCGTCCGCGCTTCTTTTCATGACAATATCGAGATCGCCGAAATCGCCGGCTCCATGAACACGCCCTTCCGCAAAGGCCAGCAGGTCGCCGTTCGGCGCATGAATGAGCGCGGGTATGCGAAAAGTCCTGTATCCTTCTTCACCCGAAATGAATACCGGAACCTTATCCTGTGCATGCAAAAAACCGAACGGAATAAGGAAGATGAATAAGCAGCGGAGGGCGGATGAATATTGTTTCATACAGCTTGCTTAATGGTAATTTGTCGTACTTCAAATATATACTATTGTTCTACATATCTACACAAAAATTATTTTTTTTGGATTAAATTTTGTTTTATTGCAGTATGAATTGGCTGATATGGCAATAAAGAAAACCCTTGGTGAAAAGAGGCACAAGACAACCGACGCGCACCTGCTTAACGGGCTGGAGCCCATTCCCAGCAGGAATATGACCGACCAGGTGGAAGAGCGGCTGCTTAAATATTTCATGCAAAAAGGGTTCAAGACCGGGCAGCCCATTCCCAAGGAGCAGGAGCTGGCGGCCTCGCTCAATGTGAGCCGGAATATCCTGCGTGAAGCCATCAGCCGCCTCCGGATGCTGGGCATTATCGAATCCAAGAAAAGAAGGGGAATGATACTTGCCGAGCCGGATATCATGAGCGGGCTCGAGCGCATCCTGGATTCGAAGATGCTGCTGAGCAAATCGGTGCTGAAACAGCTCTTCGAACTGCGCCTGGCCATCGAGATCGGCATGGCCGATCTGCTCTTTCTTCGGAAAAATGAAGAAGACCTGATGCGGCTGGAGAAGATCGTTGCGGAGGAAAAGGTAAAGGCCGTTACCGACAAGGACCATGTCAAGTACGAGATCGCTTTTCACGGCACGCTGTACCACATGGCGGGCAATGAAACATTATACAAATTCCAGAAAATGCTGGTGTATTTGTTCGAGTACGCACTGGAAGAAATGGAACAGTTTGAAGAAGGCAAGCGCCATGGTTCGATAGACCACGGCGACCTGATCAAAATACTTCGCAAGGGCGATCCCGATAAGTTCAGGATAGCCATGAAAAAACACCTGGATCCTTATTTTTTATTGTTGACCTTGAAATAGCCGCTGCCGGTATCAGGCAGACTATGCGGGCCATCCCGCATGGAGTGCATGCTATTGCCATTTAAAATATCTGTTATGCAATATGTACACGTCAAGGCGTTCGCGTTCCGTGTTTCGCATCTCGCGTTAGCCCTCTGTTTTTCCTTCGGCGCTTTTGCCCGCATCCAACTGCCTTCCATCATCGATAACAATATGGTGCTGCAGCAACAGTCGAGTGTGGCACTCTGGGGAATTGCGGGCAGCAATGCCCGCGTTACC
>CAYYZJ010000459.1:0-11431 GCA_964475615.1 uncultured Flavitalea sp.
ATTCGACAGAATGGGCGGCGTGGTGCTCGCCAATGCCTGCGGCCCCTGCATCGGTCAATGGGCGCGTCATATTGATGATCCCAACCGGAAAAATTCCATCATCACTTCTTTCAACAGAAATTTCGCCAAGCGCAATGATGGGCTGGCCAGCACGCATGCTTTTGTGGCTTCGCCGGAAATCGTTACTGCTTTTGCCATTGCGGGCGATCTTACTTTCAATCCGCTGAAAGATAAGCTCGTTAATGAAAAGGGCGAATCGGTGATGCTGGATGAGCCCACCGGTCTGGAGCTTCCTCCAAAAGGATTTTCGGTTGATGATCCGGGTTACCAGGCTCCTGCCGCCGATGGAAGCAAGGTACAGGTGGCGGTAAAACCGGATTCGCAGCGGTTGCAGTTGCTCGAACCGTTCAAAGCCTGGGAAGGAACCGATCTGAAAGGATTGAAGCTGCTCATCAAGGCCAAGGGCAAATGCACGACCGACCATATTTCCATGGCAGGCCCCTGGCTGAAATTCCGCGGACATCTCGACAATATTTCCAACAACATGCTGATCGGCGCGGTGAATTATTTTAATGAGAAAACGGATTCTGTAAAAAATGCGCTCACCGGCGAATACGGCCCTGTGCCTGCAACGCAGCGCGCCTACAAAGCTGCAGGCATCGGAACGGTCGTTGTTGGCGATGAGAACTACGGAGAAGGTTCATCGAGAGAGCATGCAGCCATGGAACCGCGCCATCTCGGCGTGCGAGCCATCCTGGTTCGTTCCTTTGCGCGCATTCATGAAACCAATCTCAAGAAACAAGGCATGCTCGCGCTCACTTTCGCCAATAAGGAAGATTACGATAAAGTACAGGAAGACGATACCATCGATATACTCGGGCTAACCTCCTTTGCTCCCGGCAAGCCGCTGACCGTTGTATTGCATCATAAAGACGGAAGCGAGGAAAGCATTTCGGTAAATCATACCTATAATGAGCAGCAGATAGAATGGTTTAAAGCCGGAGGTGCGCTGAATGTGATCCGCACGCAGTTCGCGAAATAATTTACATTGAAAATAAATAGAAGCCCGGTGTAAAGCCGGGCTTTTTTATTCTCCTAATGTCGCGACCTTGATCTCCCTGGTTGGAATTTTTTCCGGAAATGGGAAGAAATCCCTGTATCCATTACTTTCCTAATACTGATTATCACTGAATTACAGAGTGGCACCGGATTGGTTTATCCTGGGCAAGCAAAAGACAACCCAAGATGAAAAAGATCTGTACACTATTAATCATTACCAGCACGCTTCTGAATCATAGCCAGGCCCAAAACTATAAGATCAAAACCAGCAATTCATGGAGCAGTGTTACCAGCAATTCATATTATTGTTCAGGCTGCAAGTTCGACATAAGCTCAGGAGTAACATTAACGCTTAACCTGGACTGGTCTGCCTGCGCCAACTGTTCATTCACCGGCGGCAATATCATCGTATCAAAAAATTTTACCTGCCAGGGATGTACGTTCAATGTAGACAATCTTACCATCAACAATAATATCAGCTTCCAGTCGGGCACCACTTTTAACGGAGGAAATATCGATGTGGAGGCTGATGCCACCTGTCAGGGATGCACGTTCAAGAACAACACCATCAGCGTAAATAATCATGTGTTGAAGCTGGAATCGTCAACAACGAGTTTCACCAATGTCAATTTTACGGTATCGGGAACAGGAGGCATCAATTCCACTGCGGGCGTTTCAGCAACCAATTCCACTTTCACATTCAGTAACACTTCTTATTTCAATAATAATGGAGGCCAATTGAACCTGAGCGCAAGCGGCTTTTATTTTTTTGATAATGCTTATCTGAATGCCACTTCCGGCCCAATAAACCTGAGCGGCAATAGCAAACTGGTTGCAGGAAACGGATCGGTATCAAGCGGTGCTTATCTTTACTTCAATGGGCCTGCAGTAAATGTGGACGGCGGCTCTTTTATCAGCATAGCCGGCAAAAACAACTACTATTTCAACTGGAGCAATTATTCGGGCGATAACAAATCCTACAGTACGCCTTCCAAGCCTTATCTGTATGGATGTGCATTGCTCAATTCATCGGGCTATTCTTCCTGTACACTGCTGGCCGCCAGCTTTTCGTCGTTCAATGCCAGTCTGGATAATGGCATTGCAGACCTTCAGTGGACTACTGCAGAAGAAACCAATACCGATCATTTCATTGTAGAACGCAGTGCCGATGCGGCTTCCTGGGAAACGGCGGGAACCGTGAAGGCATCCGGCAATGCCGCAGCCAACCATGATTATCATTTCAGCGATCCGTTTCCATTAACCGGCATAAGCTACTACCGGTTAGCCATAGTCGATATCGACGGTACAACAAATTATTCCAAAACTGTCAGCATTCAGCAGGCTGCCGCCGGTGCAATCCGTATTTTTCCCGATCCGATCGTCAACTCAAGCTTTACCATAAAGCTTCCCAATGCCGATGCTGCAACGATCAATATATTTACCGTACAGGGGCAATTGCTTTACCGTACTTCATTAAAAGGCCAGATGCAATATCAGATCAAATTGCCTGCCGCCCCGCAGAATAATTATATGATCATCGAGGTCATCATCGACGGCAAAACACAGGCATTAACCGTATTAAACAAATAGAGCAACTCCTTATCCTGAGCCAAGGCGGAGCTTTATCTTCCGCCTTTTTTATTTATTTTTATCGATCATGCGCATGTTGAAATCCCTGCCGGCTTTTTTGATGTGCTGCCTGCTGATATCCTGCTTCTCACCGAGAAAAGCGGTTTCAGTGAGCAAACAGCATAGCGATTCACTGCCGCCCTTACCCGATTCCGAGATCGATTTTCCCATTAAAGTATATGCAAACCCTTTGCTGGCCAGGGCCGAGCAGGCCGTTCCCACCACATTCAGCTCCGATGCCTGGCCCGATTACCTGCAGCCTTCCTGCGATTTCAGGTATAAATACCGCTTTGTTCGGTCATCGTTCAACGTTAGTTGCATCAACAGCAGGATCGATGTTCAGTTTACGGGAAGCTATCAGGTGGCGGGCAGCCGATGCATCTGCTCCGGCGGCCGGCCGGTAAGCCCCTGGATCTCGGGCAGTTGCGGGTTCGGAAAAGAACCCATGCGCCGGGTGGTCATCGGCATCAGCTCCAGGCTCGATTTCCTGCCTTCCTATCAGATCCGCACCAACAGCGCGCCGGGCCGCATCCAGGCGCTCGATAAATGCCAGGTATCCCTGTTCTCCAGCGATATCACCCAGCTCGTGCTCGACAGTGTGAAATCTTCTGTTGCCGTTTTTTGTTCAACCCTCGATGAAACCATTGCCGGCATGAGCTTTTCGGGACTGACGCAGCAGTTCAGAACATTGGGCTATCAGAAACTGAATCTGGGGCAATATGGTTTTCTGCTCGTCAATCCGAAAGCAATCCGTATAGGCCAGCTCAATTATGCAAAAGACAGTTTCAATATCGCGATCGGCCTCACCTGCAGGCCCGCTCTTTCTTCCGACAGCAGCAACAGCAATCCGCTTCCGCTGCTTCCGCCGCTTGCACAGACCGAAAGAGCGCCGGGCATATCCCTGTACCTCGATGCTGCCTATGATTATGCGTTCCTTTCCAAACTGATCAGCGACACTTTGCGCAATGCCGTCTTTGACGTGAAAGGCCGGACTATTGTCATCAAAAATGTAGAGCTCAAAGGAATAGACAATCACCAGATCGGGATCCGGGTGGATTTTGCGGGCAGCAATAAGGGAAGCATTTTTTTGCGCGGTACGCCGGTACTCGATACGGCCAGGCAAACCCTCACTATGCCGGATATCAGTTATTCGCTCGAAAGTGGCGACCTGGCCTTGAAAATTGCCAGAACCCTGTTCCGCAACAAGATCCGCAAAACGCTCGAAGGCAGATCCTATCTCGATATAGGGGCTCTCGTCAAAAGCAACCTGCCCCTTTTCGATGCCCGCCTGAACCGGCAACTGACCAAGGGAATCTATTCCCAGGGCAAAACCCGGGACATCCGGCTCATCGCTTTGCTGGCTGAGCCCCAGGCACTTAGAGTGCAGGTTTGGGTAAAAGCCGACCTGGCCGTGCTGAGCGATGGAATATTCTAGGAAACCCGGGGCCGGAGGCAACCATTAACAATTAGTTTGCGTATTTTTCGGCGTGTAAGATAGTTGCGCTCATATCTTCACTCTTATTAAACCAGGTAACTAGACAATTGACCACAGCGAACAAGCAAATAAGCGCTATGCTGCTGGGCTGCCGCAACAATGAACGGAGCAGCCAGAAAGAGTTGTACCAACTGCTGAAGGGATATGCTATGAAGATCTGCTATCGCTATCAAAGTCGTACCGAGCATGCAGAGGAAGTCGTCAATGAAGGATTTACCAAGCTATTCAAAAATATTCATCAGTTCGATGAAAACAGGCATGCCGATATTGCGGTTGCGCTGAAAGGATGGTTCAAGCGTATTTTGATCAATACATGCATCGATTATTACCGCAAAAACGCTTCCTATATAAACGGACAGGTTTTATCGGAAGAAACGGAAAAGATCGCCGATAAAACAGAGAACGGACTTGATCTGCTCTCCTACAAGGAAATCATTGAATCGATCAGGGAATTATCGCCTGCTTACCGGACTGTTTTTAACTTATTTGTTATTGAAGGGATGACCCACGAAGAGATCAGCGAACACCTGGGCATTTCAGTGGGAGCATCCAAATCCAATTTATCGAAAGCCAGAGAAAACCTAAGAAAAATCCTAACCAAAAAAACTGATCAGAAAACTTATGTTGAACCTTTCCGATAAAGATCTAGACCGGATCAGCCGGGAAGCTGCCGAACAATATGAACCGGATGATTTCACATCCTGGGAAAAATTGGAGCAGTTACTGGACAAGGAACCGGGAAATGCGCCACCGGCGCCGCCTTCACAGCGGTTCGGCATTGCGCCAATTTTCTATTCCGTGCTGTTTATCGTCCTGATCGGATCAACTTATTTTTTTGTTAAACACAAAAAAAGCGCCACTTCTGCGGAACAGGCAGGCAAGGCTGCTGTTTCTCAAAAAAATAATCCGGCTGATGATGAAAAAAATAATACCGGTTCAAAAAATAACAATGATTCAAAACCGGCGCCAACCGAAAATGCCGCTGATCAGAATCGGTCAATACAACCTGGCCAGGCCGGCGAAGACGGATCTGCATCAGGTTTGAAAACAACAGCACCGGCGGATACACGAAACAATGCTTCCGCGGAAAAAAATGATGCCGTAAATGGTGATAAGGCCGCCGGAAACGGAGCGAGTGTTGAACGAACAACCATTGCTCATGCAAAACAGAATGAAAACTTAGGCGCTTCTTCCAAGGAAGAAAGAGCAAGGCATGGTAATCATAATGGCAAGAGCAAAAACAATAAATATTCCCAAGAGCATGCAGGCCTGCCGGCGGATGGATTGTCAGATGCAGCAGCAAAGCAGAAAGATGCAAACGATACAGATATCCCCACAGGGCAAGATGCGAATGGTTCCGGCACAGGAGCAAAACAAAATCAGACAGCCGGGCTTCAGCAGGATGATGTAAAATGGGCCATGATCCCCGGGCTCTCTCCGCTTGCAGCGCATATTTTTATCAGCGATTCGTCCCTGAGGAATTTTAGGGTGAAAAAAGATAGCGCCGCAGCAGACATCACCAATCCCAATAAGAAAAACGGGGGCTATCTGCGCATCAACCGCTCGCTCACCATCGGGCTGATGTATGCACCGGATATCACCAATGTAAATGCTTCTTCCTACAATAAATTAAGCTCCAATATCGGCATCACGCTGGGTTATCAGTTCGCCGGCAAATGGTCGATCAATTCGGGAGTGATCTTTACCAGCAAGAACTATACTGCACAGGGCAAGGATTTCCGTCCGGAGAACAGGTGGAAGGATATAACAGGAAACTGCAAAATGATCGAGATACCGCTCACGGTGCGCTATGATATGAACCTGGGCAGAAAGACTTTATTTTTTGTCAATGCCGGATTGTCTTCCTACCTGATGAAAGAAGAAACCTATGATTACTATGCTCAACCCATGCCGAACGCGCCCTGGTATTATGTAGAGAAAACTTACTCGGGCAATGACAATTACTGGTTCTCGATCGGCAGCCTTTCCATGGGCATAGAGCAATACATCGGCAAAAATATTTCCATACAGGTTGAGCCTTTTGCCAAGCTTCCCTTATCGAGGGTAGGCGTTGGCCAAATCCAATTGAGCAGCTATGGATTAAGCTTCTCGCTCAGGTATTCGCCTACATTAAGTACTAAACGCATAACGCATAACGCTAAACGCTGAACGCAGTTTTATGCTGAGCTTCTACGTTCCGCGTTTAGCGTTCTGCGTTATGCGTTAAGCGTTGTTAAGTGCTTCAAACCAAACGGGCTTTTCATTATTCCAATCGCCATTATAGTTGATGAATAATTCCTCCCCGGCTTTAATAAACCGCATGGTCTTGATGCTGATAAGCTGTGCCCGATAATCCATTTCATATTCGCAGTTGGAACGGTAGGAATGATTGTACAGCGGCACATAGCCCAGGGCCATGCAGCATTGCTTCTGCTTATCGCCCCATTCAAATATATAATCGTGCAGCAGGGTCTGGTCGAGCAGCTTGCGATCGTCCCCGCTCATTACAATCACAGGAGATATTTCGATGATGGTATTTTGCGGAATATCCGCTGAAGTAAACACGCCCCTTCCTCTATTTCCAGCTGCCCCGATATATAAAAAAGGGGCGATCATCGTCTCTAAGTGTTTTCCCTTAGCCATACTGGTAGGTATATGCGAATCCACAAAACTATTCTTTTGTTCAGAATTTCTGTTTAGCTTTGAGCCATATTTGGTTAAGCCTCATTGTTTTTTATAAAATGAAAGCTGATAGTAGCATCATTCATTTATTAAAACAATAAACCATGAACAGAAAATCTTCACAACTGCTTGGCTTTTTCTTATTGGCATGCAGCTTTAGTTTCGCTCAGTACAGACCTCCAGTAAAACCAAGTCTTATCGGATTCAGCGGCAATCTCACCGATTTTAAATCCGCAGGCCATATCGACAGAACCACGTGGGATAACTTCGATGCAGGCTTTTCGGTTTTCTTCTGGAAAGGCATCACCAACCGGCTCGACTTCTCCATACGTTATAACGGTGTATTCTCCGACTATGCCAAAAAAGGCGATAACAATGGCGGATACATCAATGAATTTGAAGGCGCTTTGCATTTAAGACCCATCACCGACGCCCATGTGTTCAGCCCGTTCCTGACGGCTGGTGTAGGAATTGGCGGCAATTACGGCAATCGCTGGGCCCCTTATGCACCGCTCGGGCTGGGCTTTCAGTTCAACCTGAACAGCATCACCTATATTTTTCTCCAGGGGCATTATCGCCTAACCTTGGACAAATCGAGCCTGGATAATAATTTGTTTTTTTCACTCGGTGTAGCCGGGTCTATTTCTTCTCCCAAAGAACCGCCTATGCCGGCTCCGCCCCCTCCTCCCCCGATTGTTGAAAAGAAAGACAGGGATAATGACGGCGTGGTGGATAGCCTGGATGCCTGCCCCGATGTAGCCGGCCTGGCTCAGTTCAATGGATGCCCGGATACCGACAATGACGGCATTCCTGATAATAACGACAAATGTCCTACTGTTGCCGGTGTAGCCAAATACAATGGATGCCCCATTCCCGATACGGACAATGACGGCATAAATGACGAAGAGGATAAATGTCCCACTGTTGCCGGCGTAGCCAAATACAATGGATGTCCCATTCCGGATACAGACGGCGATGGCGTAAATGATGAGCTCGACAAATGTCCCAATGAACCGGGCCCTGCCGACAACAATGGCTGTCCGAAACTGGAGCAATATAATTTCCATGCCCAGGCTGTACAGTTCGTCAGCGGCAAGGCAACCCTCACTGCAGCAGCTAAAAAGGAACTTGACAAAGGCGCTGCTATTCTCAATGAACATTCTTCTCTGAATATCCGGATCATCGGCCATACCGATAATACCGGAACTCCTGAAGGCAATAAAAAACTTTCACAGAAAAGAGCAGATGCCGTAAAAGCCTATCTCGTTCAGAAAGGCATCAGTGCCGATCGCCTCACTGCTATCGGCATGGGACAGGATGAGCCCATTGCAGACAATAAAACAGTAAAAGGCAGGGCAGCCAACAGAAGGGTAGAATTTAAAACAAACTGATAAATAAAAATCCCCGCCTCGGGCGGGGATTTTTATTTAAGGTAGAAGGGGAAAAGGCATAAGGGGAAGGCATAAGGTTTGATATGCATTAAACATTCAGCGTTTAACCTTCCGCCTTATACCTTTCCCCTTCTACCTTATACCTTTGCCCTCCGCCCTCCACCTTACACCTTCCACCTTATACCTTTACCCTCCACCTTCTCCCCTACGCCTTTTTCCATTAAATTTGGCGCATGTCCACAGAACTCGAGAATAAGAGCAGCCTGCAGGAACAGTTTATAGAACTGATAGAGCGGAATAATCCACAGGAGATCACTGATTTTCTTGACGAGCAGAATATCAGCGAGGTTGCCGCGCTGATCGATGAAATGCCGGAGTATGAAAGTCAGATCATCACCCATCTCAGCATCCATCGTGCGGTGAGCACGTTCAAGATACTTGACTTTTCTATCCAGAAAAGGATCATCCAGGAGCTTCCTCCACTCAAGATCGCAGAGCTGCTCAATGAACTGCCTGCAGATGACCGCACTTCCTTTCTCGAAGACCTGCCCAGCGAAGCAGTGAAGGAACTCATCAAAACCCTTGATCCGGAAGAGCGCAGGATCACCCTTTCGCTGCTGGGCTATCCCGAAGGCAGCGTGGGCAGGCTGATGACGCCCGACTATATTGCCGTAGGGAAAGACTGGACGATAAGGCAGGTGATCCGCCACATCCGCTCGGTAGGGAGAGACAGTGAAACGATCGATGTAATTTATGTGGTGGATGATAAAGGCGTTTTTATTGACGATATCCGTATCCGTGAGATCATCCTTGCCGATCCCGATAAAAAGATAGAAGACGTTATTGATAACCGTTATATCGCCCTCAATGTAAACGATGACCAGGAAACCGCCAATGAAGCGTTCAAGATGAACAACCGCGTGGCCCTGCCCGTGCTCGATAACAACAATGTATTGATGGGCATCGTAACCATCGACGACGTGCTTTGGGTGGCCAATGAAGAATTTTCGGAAGACATTCAGAAGATAGGCGGTACGGAAGCCCTCGATGCGCCTTATCTGGAAACGCCGTTCTTCAAGCTGATCCGGAAAAGAGTGGGCTGGCTGATCATCCTTTTCCTGAGCGAAATGCTAACGGCCACGGCTATGGCCTATTATAATGATGAGCTGGGCAAGGTGCTTATCCTGACGAATTTTCTTCCCCTGATCATGTCGAGCGGAGGTAACAGCGGATCACAGGCTTCCACGCTGATCATCCAGGCAATGGCATTGGGAGAAGTGTCGCTGGCAGATTGGTGGCGGGTCATGCGCCGGGAGATCCTTTCCGGATTTGTACTGGGATCCATCCTGGGGCTGATCGGGTTCTTCCGCATCTTTGTATGGCACCTGCTGATGCAGCAGGGTGTTTTCAAAGACATTTACGGCCCGCGCTGGGATCTGGTAGGCCTCACCGTTAGTTTTGCGCTGATCGGGGTTGTGCTCTGGGGCACGCTGGCAGGAAGCATGCTTCCCATTATCCTGAAAAAACTGGGCGCCGACCCGGCTTCTTCTTCGGCTCCTTTCGTAGCCACGCTGGTGGATGTAACCGGCCTGATCATATATTTTAATGTCGCCTTGTTTTTTATGCGCGGCATTTTACTCTAATCGCCAAATCATACCTATGTGCGGAATCGTTGCCTATATCGGCCCAAGACAAGCTTATCCGGTTGTTCTGAAAGGATTGAAACGCCTCGAATACCGCGGCTATGACAGCGCCGGCGTTGCCCTGCTGAACCAGTCGTTGAAAGTATATAAAAAGAAAGGGAAAGTGGCCGACCTGGAGGAAAGCCTGATCGGCCGCGATCTTCAGGCCAATGCAGGAATCGGCCATACGCGGTGGGCTACGCATGGAGAGCCCAGCGACCGCAATGCGCATCCGCATCTCTCGGCCGGCGGCCGGCTGGCCATGATCCATAACGGCATTATCGAGAATTATGCGCAGCTTAAACAGGAGCTCATCAAAAAAGGATATGTCTTCAGGAGCGATACCGATACCGAAGTGCTGCTGAATTTTATTGAAGATATTTTGCAGAACAATGAATGCGGATTGGAAGAAGCCATGCGCATTGCGCTCAAAAGAGTGGTAGGCGCTTATGTGATCGTGCTGCTGGACAGGGAAAGTCCCGATACGCTTTTTGCAGCCCGCAAAGGAAGTCCGCTGGTAATTGGCATCGGCAAAGGCGAACACTTCCTGGCTTCCGACGCTTCGCCCATCATCGAATATACCAAGGAAGTGGTGTATGTGAACGATTATGAGCTGGCCATCATCAAGGCCGACGAGCTGGTGCTCAAGAATCTCGGCAACGAAAAAATAACTCCTTTTGTGCAAAAGCTCGACCTGGAGCTGGCCGCCATTGAAAAAGAAGGATACGATCATTTCATGCTCAAGGAGATCTTCGAGCAGCCGAGCAGCCTCTTTGACTGCCTTCGTGGACGCCTCGACGTTAGTAACGGAACCATCACCATGGCCGGCGTTCAGAACCATCTCGAACAGTTAAAGCACGCCAGCCGCATTATCATGGTCGCCTGCGGAACGAGCTGGCATGCCGGACTGATAGCAGAATACGTTTTTGAGGAACTCTGCCGCATTCCGGTTGAAGTGGAATATGCATCGGAATTCCGCTATCGCAATCCGGTTATCCATAAGGGCGATGTGATCATTGCCATTTCTCAAAGCGGCGAAACTGCGGATACAATAGTGGCCATTGAAAAGGCAAAAGAGCAGGGCGCTTTTATTTTCGGCGTGGTGAATGTGGTCGGTTCTTCCATTGCCCGTATATCGCATGCCGGCGCCTACACCCATGCGGGCCCGGAGATCGGCGTGGCCAGCACCAAGGCTTTTACTGCGCAGGTGGTAGTGCTCATCCTCATCGCGCTCAAAATAGCCAAAGAAAAAGGCAGCATAGACCCCGAGCGTTACCTGAACCTGCTGGCAGAGCTTCATGCCATTCCGGAAAAAGCAAAAGAAGTATTGCAGCTCAGCGAACCGATCAAAAAGCTGGCGGAAAAATACAAGGATGCCAAGGACGCGCTTTACCTGGGCCGCGGATATAATTTTCCGATAGCCCTGGAAGGCGCACTGAAGCTCAAGGAAATTTCCTATATCCATGCAGAAGGCTATCCTGCTGCCGAAATGA
>CAYYZJ010000460.1:0-7861 GCA_964475615.1 uncultured Flavitalea sp.
AAGCGTTTATGCCGGATTGGGACTATTATTCGGAATAGCCGGACGGCGAATTTATATTGCCGGATTTCAGCAATGGCTTTCCATTGCACTGGGCGGATTGATCCTTTTTTTGCTGATGCAGTATTTCATCTATAAAAATCCCCTGCAGCCGGCCTGGCTGAAAAAATGGTATCAAAAGATACAGCAGTTAGCCCTCCGTTTCTGGCGGTCGCCTTCCCAAAGCGGTTTTCTTTTGCTGGGTATGATCAACGGACTGCTGCCCTGCGCCATGGTTTACCTGGCGCTTGCCGGGGCTTTAAGCAGCTCGGAAGTGAAGAACGCCGTACTGTTCATGATGATGTTCGGGCTGGGCACCTTCCCTGCCCTGCTGGCCCTGCATTATTTCGGTTTCCGAATAGGCCTTTCCGTTAGGAACGGGATAAAAAAATGGATGCCTGTCGTTATGGCGACCATGGCGCTTATGCTAATCCTTCGCGGACTGAACCTGGGCATTCCCTTCATCAGCCCGGTTCTTGCCCATGCACCGGGAAAGCCGGTCTTTTGTCATTGATCAAAAAATGCCGAGGGTATCTTTGTCCCTGTCCTGGTATCCGAACTCTTCCTGATCCAAAGCAGGGCCTTTATATTGTCCATGTTTCAAAATGGCATAGACAACCCAGACCAGCATCAGCGGAAGTCCGGCAAAGAGCAGCCAGGCCAGGCCGAGCAGGCTTTCAAACTGCAATGCCGTGCAATACAGGAACAGGTATACCGATCCCGAGATCACTGCAACACCTGGATTTTTCAGCATAAGAATGCATTTATTAACTCAAAATCAGAAAACGGTTTCCGCTTCTTTCAGTTCGGGCAGGGTAACGGTGATGGTTGTTCCTTTGTTGATCTCACTTTCCAGCCTTATGTTTCCATTCAGCAGGTCAACGTATCTTTTAACGATATGCAATCCCAATCCTGTGCCTTCAATGTTCATTACGTTCTTTCCCCGGAAAAAGCTGCTGAACAGATGCTGCTGGTCTTCCGCAGAGATCCCTACGCCTTCGTCCTTCACGATGATCTCCAGCGTTCCGTTATGGTTGCTGATCTGAAACCATATCCTGCCGTCATTATCGGAAAATTTAATGGCATTGCCCAGCAGGTTGATCAGGATGTTTTTAAGCAGCCGCTTGTCGGAAACGAATAATTCCGAACCATCCAGGCTAGGATGAATAGTCTGGCTCTCTTTCATGATCGATCTCATCTCTTCCACCACTTCTTCCATAAACTCCCTTACATTGAACCTGGCCGGCTGTGCCTTGATCAGTCCTTCTTCCAGCTTTCCGAGAGAAAGGAAATCTTCAAGCAGCTCGTTCAAATGCTTTACTGAATCCCTGATGCGTTTGATATGCTTATCCCGGTTCTCCTGCTCTTCCGATTTGGTGTATTTCGATATCAGCGCTGCAGACGACAATACCGTGCTCAGCGGCGTTCTGAACTCGTGCGATGCCATGGACACGAACCTCGATTTGATCTCGTTCAGCTCTTTTTCCTTGCTCAGCGCTTCATGCAATTCCCTTTGCGATTCCTCGAGCTTCTGAAGCGCCTCGCGCAGGATGAGCGTTCGCTGCTCCACTTTTGTTTCCAGTTCGGCATTCAGCCTTTTCATATCTTCGGTGATCTTCTCGAGCTTTATCTTTTGATCCAGCAATTCTCGCTCCGATTTTTTACGGGCAGTAATATCCACAATAAAAGCAATGACATAAAATTCATGGGCCTGGTGGTAAAAGCTGAGGCTCACTTCCACGGGAAATTCGCTGCCGTCCTTGGTCTTGGCAAACAGATCCCTGCCATGCCCCATCGTTCTGTTGGAGGGATGCTCGTAAAATTCATGCCGGTAATTCAGATGGGCGCCATGGAACCTGGCGGGGATCAGTACTTCTATGGATTTGTCCAGCAGATCTTCCCGCTCATAATGAAACAGCGCCAGCGCCGCAGGATTGACCAGCACGATCTTTCCCTGGCTATCCGTCAATACGATCCCTTCTGTAGCATGCTCGAACAAGGCATTCACCTGCCGTTCGTCCGATTCGATGGAACGGTACAATTTCTTTACATACAGAACGGCCAGTGTGGCCAGAATGATAATGATGCCGGAAAAAAGATGCTGGGTGATGACCTGGGAATTCAGCAGGTTGTCGCGCCGGTAAAATGCCGACAATACGATGAATGCCACGCCAACAATGCCGAACGCTTTTGTATAAATATCTTTATTGAGAAATACCGTCAGCAATACGGCTATGATCAATCCATAATCGAGAAAGCCAAAGTCGGGATTCAGGTATTGCAGCACTGCCGAGCTGATGGTTACGATAATGCAAAACAAGAGCACATGAACTGGCTTTTCCTTGAACATCTGCGCAGTGATTGAATGAGTATTGAAATTAATATAAAGTTATTATAATCACCTGAGTAAAATCAGGCCTGCTGAAAACATGGATCATCCTGCCTGCTTGCCGGCCTGCCTATTTTTGATCATCAAAGCAAGGAATATGAAAACGATTATCGCACCCACTGATTTTTCCGAATCTTCCCTCAATGCAGTGAACTATGCGGCCGATCTGGCTGTTGCCGTTCATGGCAAACTGGTTTTGCTGCATGTGGTTCAGGTTCCGGTTACCATTTCCGAAGTTCCGCTGCCCGAGCCTGTTTTTGAAGACATGCTCCGGATAGCCAGCAGTGACCTGGAAAACCTGGTGGTGGAGATCGGACGCAGGACGAATGGAAAAATAGATGTGCTAAAAGAAATCGTGATGGGAGATACCGGCGGCCAGATCATCGATATTTCTTCCCGTCAAAAACCTTTTGCCGTGGTGATGGGACTGAGATCCGGAAAAACGCTGGAACGTTTTTTTGCCGGCAGCGAAACCCTGTCTATGATCAGGTACTTGCCTTATCCCCTGCTGATCGTGCCGGAAGGCTGTTCTTTCAAAGGCATTCACAAAATAGGATTGGCCTCGGATCTTGACAATATATCCGAATTAGTTCCATCCAGGGCTTTTGAAGAATGGATGTCTGCGTTCAACGCTTCCCTCGATATCGTTCATGTATGCAGGAAAAATGATCATGTAATTCCGCAGTTGGAACAAGCGGATGCCGGCCGTGGCAGCCTGGATAAGTTTCATCCGAAATTCCATTTTGCGGCCGGCGATAATGTGGCCGATGGCCTCAGCCGATTTGTTGAGGAACATCAGCTCGATCTGCTGATCGTGATCCCTAAAAAACACGGGATCGCCGAACTGTTCGATGAAAAACATTCAAAGAAGATCGTGCTTCATCAGCAGGTTCCGGTTTTGGTCTTGCACCGATAAGCATTGCTCAGTCGCTGCCGGCGATGCTGGTTTTGCTAGGGGCCAGAGTTATGGTTCGGCAGGAGGTCAATCTTGCAGGATATATTATCTTTAATCTATGAAAAATGATATATCCCTTGCCCAATGGGCGCTGATAGATGAGATCCGTGCAGGCAAATGGAACAATCTCGATTTTCCGCGGATAGCCCGCGAAGACTTCGGCCTCAACGGAATTGAATTTGTGAACACGCTTTTTGACGTTCCTACCGAAACCTATCTCAACAAACTGAAACAGGAAGCGGCGCGATATGCCGTCAGCATGCTGCTGATCATGGTGGATGATGAAGGCGATGGATGCGCTGCAACTCCCCGGGAAAGAAAGCAGTTCGTGATCAATCACCGCAAATGGGTGGATATCGCTGCTTATCTCGGCTGTCATTCCATAAGAACCAATTGCAGGGGGCCGCAGCAGGCAGATAAAACAGAAGCGCTCAAATGGGCTGCCGATTCCTATTATCCGTTGCTGGAATACGGCAGGCAGTCCGGCATCAATATCCTCATCGAAAATCATGGAGGCGTATCGGATGATGCAGACTGGATGCTGATGCTGATGAACACGGTGAACGATCCTTATTTCGGCACTTATCCCGACTGGAGGCAGCCCGGACTGGAATATGACAATTATGAATACCTGCAGAAAACGCTTCCTTTTGCCAAAGGCATGTCTTTCCGGAATCAGCCCACTGATGAGCTCACCAATAAGATGATCGCCTTATGCGTGGATGGGGGTTATCGAGGATGGTATGGAATAGAATCCAGCGGACGCGCTGCGGTAAATAAAAGCATTGAATTATTGAAAAGTCCGGTATTGCAATAAGCGGTGGAATTATTTATGCGCGTTCCTGCTGCTTAACCGCTGTAACACGGCAATCAAGGCATCAATATCCGAACAGGTATTGTACAGGGCCAATGAAGGACGAACAGTAGTTTCCACTCCAAAGCGGCGCAGGATGGGCTGGGCACAATGATGACCGGAACGGACGGCAATGCCACATTCATTAAGCGCAGCGCCGACCTCTTCTGTTTTATAACCTTTAAGCACAAACGAAAGAACGCCTGCCTTGTCTGCAGCAGTTCCGATCAGCCTGAGGCCGGGGATCTCTTTTAAAAGCCTGGTAGCATAGAGCAATAAATAATGCTCATACTGGCTGATGAGGTCGATGCCGATCCTGTTCACATAATCGATTGCAGCGCCTAACCCTACTGCATCGGCTATATTGCCAGTGCCCGCTTCAAAACGGCCCGGGGCTTTCTGAAAGCTCGTATGTTCAAAGCTAACATCTTTGATCATATTGCCGCCGCCCTGCCAGGGTTCGGTTTCATTCAGCAACTCCTCTTTCCCGTACAGCACACCGATACCGGTAGGGCCAAACACTTTGTGCCCGGAAAATACATACCAGTCGCAATCGAGATAGCTGACATCTGCGCGCATGTGCGATACCGTTTGAGCGCCATCTACCAATACCTTTGCTCCTGCCTGGTGCGCCATTTCCACCATTTTCTTGGCCGGCGTAACCGTGCCCAGCGCATTGGACACCTGGGTAAAAGAAACCAGTTTTGTTTTCGTGCTTATGAGCTTCGCATATTCTTCCAGCAAAACCTGGCCATCGTCATCAACGGGAATCACCTTCAGCTTCACGCCTTTTTTCCAGGAGAGCTGCTGCCAGGGAACAATATTGGCATGGTGCTCCAGATGGCTGATGATGATCTCATCGCCTTCATTCAGGTTTTGTTCAGCCCAGCTTTTGGCAACCAGGTTAATGGCTTCGGTTGCACCCCGCACAAAGACGATCTCGTTGGGAGAAGAAGCGTGGAGAAAAGCCTGCACTTTTTTTCTGGCCAGCTCATACGCATCGGTGGCTCTTGCAGCCAGCTCATGCGCGGCGCGGTGGATATTGGAATTCTCGTGTTCATAAAAATAGCTTACCCGGTCAATCACCTGCCTGGGCTTTTGTGTGGTGGCGGCATTGTCGAGCCAAATGATCCGTCTTCCGTTTACGTGTTCCTGCAAAATGGGAAAGTCGCGCCTGATGAGGTTTACATCAAAAGGCATTTTTGGAAGACCATGCTGTTGCTGCTCCCTGACGGCCGGCTGTTTTGCCTGATGCCCCGCTTCTTTTCCAAAAGGGAAATAACCGGCGCCGGATAAAAAATAAAATGAGGATTCGTTGAACGGAGCGTTCATCCCGGGAATTTGTGCAGATGGAATGAATGGCCCGATGCCTTGCAAAATTTCCTGTAATACCGAACCATAAGGCAACTGGTCTGTATAGGGCAGATGGCCTACAGCAAAAGGAGAAGCCGGAAAATTCTCGAAAGGATAAGGGCCCGGCGTGGTAACATGCTTCGGAGTGGCGGCCTGTTGCGGATATTCGGTATATCCCGAACCGCCGGTATGTTTAACCTGAGATGGAGATATACCCGAACCTGCTACTGATTTCGGGATCTTGCCTTCGCCTGCAAAATGCGGATCGGGCAGACTGGTTTGCGGATCCTTGATATCAAATTTATGCGGATGCTGTACAGCCGAAGGTGAAACCCCGCTCCCTGCAACAGAAGGAGGGATCTTTCCCTCACCTGCAAAATGCGGATCGGGCAGGCTGGTCTGCGGATCCTTGATATCAAATGCATGCGGATGCTGTATGGCCGAGGGAGAAACTCCGCTTCCGGCAACGGACCCAGGCGGTTGGGCTGAATCCGGCAAGTCCTTTACTGATGCGCTTTCCGGCAAACCGATATCATTGACCGGATTCTGTCCGGGCAACGCTTTAAAATAGACATTGGCCAGTTGCTGCAATGTTTCTGCATCAGGCAGGCCATCGATATGCAGGATATTCGGATCCATTCATGTTAATTGTACTGATGATATTTGCCTGTTTCCACGTCGTCGAGCACGGCAATGGCATCGTCTACAAGCACGGCGAGTGAACAGTATAAGGAAACGAGATAAGAAGCGATGGCCTGGTGATTGATGCCCATAAAACGGACTGATAAACCGGGAGATTGCTCGCCGGGCAGTCCGGGCTGGTATAATCCTACCACGCCCTGCCTGCTTTCACCCGTGCGCAATAAGATGATCTTGGATTTTCCATTTTCCAACGGTATTTTATCGGAAGGGATCAATGGAATTCCGCGCCAGGTAAGGAATTGCGAGCCGAATAAGGAAACGGTCGGAGGCGGCACTCCCCTTCTTGTACATTCCCTGCCGAATGCAGCAATGGCAACCGGATGAGTTAAAAAGAATCCAGGTTCTTTCCAGACCTTGGTGAGCAGTTCATCCAGATCGTCCGGAGTAGGCGCTCCTGTTCTGGGTTGTATCCTTTGTGAAGGCACTACACTGTGCAGCAGGCCATATTCCGGGTTGTTGATGAGTTCGCTTTCCTGGCGTTCCTTGATGGTTTCGATGATCAGCCTCAACTGTTCGCTGATCTGGTTGTACGGCTTGCTGTACAGGTCGGATACACGGGTATGCACGTCGAGCACGGTGTTCACGGCGCTCAGATTGTATTCGCGCGGGTTTTCGATATAATCGACATAGGTTTGCGGAAGCACCCGTTCGTCCCTGGCGGAACAATCCACTTCAACGCTGCTGGCGTCCTTTACTTTGTTCAACCGGTATACTCCGGATTCAACGGGTATCCAGCTCAGCAAATGCGTAAGCCATCTGGGCGTGATGGTGATCATTTGCGGCACTGTACGCGTAGCGATGGCAAGCTGACGGGCGGCCACGTCGCCAAGAGCTGTTTGTCTTTTTACTTCTTCAGCCATATTGGGTTGTTTTACTGCACTAATTTAGGAATATATGGAAGACAGCCAAATTAAAGTTATGCCGATAGCGGGCTGTATTTCAAAGATATGTTATAAACATAATATTCTACTGATGTTATAGACTATTGGCGGATATTTTTTTTTGATTGTAAACAATTAATCGTAATATTGCGATCAATATGGGACTTACCAGAACAGAAATATTTACCGACAAACAGAACAAGCTGGCGCAAATGATGAAAGCGCTGGCCCATCCTGCCCGCATTGCCATCATCCAACACCTGCTCAGGATCAATGCCTGCATTTGTGGCGACCTGGTGGATGAACTGGGGCTTGCCCAGGCTACCATCTCTCAGCACCTGAAAGAATTAAAAAATGCAGGATTGATCCAGGGAACGATAGAAGGCACCAGCGTTTGTTATTGCATCGATCCCAAAGTTTGGAAAATGTATAAAAAGGAGATGGATGCTTTTTTCGTGAACTATGATAACAAGACGTGCTGCTGAAAATTTTTTTTGTATCTATTATCGCAATATTGCAATAAAACAATAAATTCCAATTTTATGCAAGCAGGAGATCAAATAAAAGAACAGGTAAGGCGGAAATATGAGGAGATCGCTTTGCAGAGCAGGGAAACCAACCAATCGTCCTGTTGCGGCTCGGGATGCTGCTCCACAGACGTATACAATATCATGAGTGAAGATTATTCCTCG
>CAYYZJ010000461.1:0-5435 GCA_964475615.1 uncultured Flavitalea sp.
TCCCCTTTCCGTATAATCGGCTCCTTTGCATTGATCTGACTGAGCTTTGCCGTATCAAACTGTCCCTGCATATACACCAGATTGCGGGTACTACCACAGGAGCTCAATAAAACGATCAACAACAAACCCGCTCCGAAAGCCAACAGCAGGTTCCGCACTACAGATAAAATATGCATGTTTTAATGGGTTATGGTCAAAGCTACTATTTTTCAATCATTGCCACATTCGATTTGTCAATGAAGGCCACCAATGAATATCCAATGCTTTTGATCACTACCTGCACCTTATTGCCCCGCACCTTGATCACAGTAGCTTCCTGATCCATGAATATGCCCTGCTGGATTTTTATTTTGCTTTGCGGCTGCAGATCGAGCGGCTCGGCAATCACATTTTCATATTCATGCATGAACTTTCTGATCACTTCAATTTCCCTGTCCTTCACTATGGCCGGCTTGCCCTGCCAGTATACGAAATTTACCACGCCCTGGGTCATGCGCACTTTGCTATGCTCTTCATCGCCTACCCGCACAAATACATACGATTTGAACAAAGGCTCTTCCACTGTTTTTATCCTGTCGCTCCATTTTCTCCTTACCTTATTCAGCGGACAATAACTCTCCAATCCTTTTTCAGTTAACAGAAGATGCACCTTCTTTTCCCACCGGGGCTTGGTGTAAAGCGCGTACCATTTTTTTTTGCTTTCAGGCATCGTATAATCGAAAGACGGAATAACGATTAAATGACCAATAAATGATTTCCCGGATAAAATAAACTGTGAACCGAATACAGCTTCGCCACCTCAGTCACATCTATTTTTTGCAACCGGTTGATTTCTATTTATGTTTGCCCAAAAGGCAATATATACCCCAACAGAAAAGGGTACAAGAGAGCAACTTTTTTATTTGCTCCTTATACCCTTCCAAATAAAGTTGATATGTATAAGTTGGTAGTTAAAAAACAGCTTTTTCTCCACAGGATTCATTCAATGGTTTTGTTTGACAACACAACATACCCGCCCGCTCATCCGGAAAAACACGTCTTTCATAGAAAATAAAATACCAGATTTCCTTTTTTGTGACTAACCCCTGCAAATATAGTAGATTTTAATATTTAAAAATCTGGACTATTTATTGAAAAACAGCTTTTTAGCCTTTAAAAAAGCCAAATGATTATCTTTAAAAATAAAACCAATTGCTTATGAATCAGCGCTTCTATTCACTGGACGTTTTCCGCGGCCTCACCGTAGCTTTTATGATCCTCGTGAACAATGCCGGTAATTGGGAATTTATTTACACACCTTTGGATCATGCCGCCTGGCACGGCTGCACTCCTACCGACCTGGTTTTCCCTTTTTTCCTGTTTGCCATGGGCAATGCCCTCGCTTTTACCATGCCCCGGCTGAAAGCCGCAGGCCATGCGGCCTTTCTGAAAAAAGTGCTGACAAGATCTCTGATTATCTTCGCTATCGGCCTGTTCCTGAACTGGTTTCCTTTTGTGAGATGGGAAGACAATCACCTGGTGTTCAAATACTGGGTCAACCCGCAAAGACCTGAATACGGGATCAGGATACTCGGCGTGCTCCAACGCATCGCCCTTTGCTATCTTTTTGCTTCGTTGATCATTTATTTTTTTAAGCCGGCCGGCGCTTTTCTGATAACTGCTGTTCTTTTACTGGGCTATTGGGCGCTTTGCCTCCTGCTTGGCGATCCGCAGGATCCGTACAGCCTCCAGGGCTATTTCGGAACAGCTATCGACAAAGCCGTTCTGGGCATTCCTCATCTGTACCGGGGCGAACACGTTCCCTTCGATCCAGAAGGACTGGCCAGCACGATCCCTGCCATCAGCCAGGTTATCCTGGGATATTTTGCCGGCGATTATATTAAACAAAAAGGAAAGACTTATGAAATGCTCAGCAAGCTTTTTGCATCCGGATGTATACTGGTATTTGCAGGATATTGCTGGGATATGATCTTTCCCATCAATAAAAAGATATGGACAAGCTCTTTTGTCGTTTATACATCAGGGTTAGCCATACTGCTGCTGGCCATACTGGTCGATCTGATCGAATTCCGGAATTGGAGAGGTAAATGGACAAGACTGTTCGATGTATTCGGAAAAAATCCGCTTTTTATTTTTGTACTGAGCGGACTACTGCCGCGCGGGCTGGGACTGATCCGCTGGGCTGATGGCACCGATGAAGAGGGAGCTCCGGTCTACACTACTCCGCTTCCCTGGTTCTATGAGCATGTTTGCAAACCGGTTTCCGAAAACCTGAAAAACGGTTCCCTGCTCTATGCCTTATGCATCGTAGCATTTTTCTGGATTATCGCTTACTGGATGGACAGGAAAAAAATTTATATACGGGTTTGATGATACCATCATGCGAAAACTATTGCAGCGCTTATTCGGAAAGCCTATCAGCTGGATAGCAGAGAAACTTTCCTCTGCCCCGCGCGAAAAGGATGTGTTCAGCTCCCTGGGCTGGTTGCTCGAAGCCATACAGAAAGGAAGAAAGAGCAGCGGCATCGTCAAGGAGTTCAATTATCTCCTCGACAAATTCATCATTCTTTCCGACCAGCACAAAGGCACCCGTAATGATTCCGACGATTTCGCTCCCTGCGAAACCAATTATCTGGCAGCACTTCAATATTATTACGATCACGATTTTTACTTCATCAACCTGGGCGATTGCGAAGAGCTCTGGAAAAACAGGGCAGAAGCAGTGATGACGCATAATGATGCCTGCTTTGCTGCCGAAAAGAAATTCATGGAAAAAGACCGGTACTACCGGATCTTCGGCAATCACGATCTGTTATGGCAATACCGGCTGCAGCAAACTGTTTTTCTCAGGCCCGTATTTGGAAAAAAACTTAAAGTATATGAAGGGCTCATCCTGAGAACCACCAATAATAATACTGCCTTTTCTTTTTTTCTTACCCATGGCCATCAGGGCGACCAGCGCAGTGATGGTAATAACCTCAGCATCTGGGTTGTAGCGAATATCTGGACACCCATTCAGCGCTATCTGCATCTCAACATCAATACCCCTGCCACCTCATTCGAGCTTACCAACAAGCACAATATCATGATGTACGACTGGTCGGCCACGCAAAACAATCTCATCTTCATATCAGGCCATACCCATAAGCCGGTCTTCGCCTCCCTCGATCACGTGGAAAGACTGACCAGGCAACTGCAGGATGCCCAGGCGCGCAATGACCAAGAGGCCATACCTGCCATTACAGCCGAGCTGGAGAGAAGACAGGCTGAATATCCCGGAAAGAAGCAATTGAGAACAATGGCCAAACCTTCCTATTTCAACAGTGGATGCTGCTGCTTTGAAGACGGAGATATTACCGGCATCGAAATAGCAGAAGGCTATATCCGCCTCATCAAATGGGATAACAAGACCGGCCCTTCCAGCCGGATCATTCTGGAAGAAGCTCCGCTGTCCTATGTGTTTGGCAAACTGGGCAGCAATGAACCGGCATGAACAGCACTCAAATCTCAATCCCGCTTATCTGCACATTCGACATATACCAGTACTCATGCTCCTCTCTGTACCTGAATTCAACCAGCCATTCATCCTCCACATTCATCGCCTGGCCATCACGTATAAGCTCAGCCTGGTATTTTCCCTTTACCGTACAGCTATCTTCCCCGAAAAAACAGGAAACCACTTCCACATGAAGTAAACGGATATCATCATAGGATTCCTTGAAACGATTGATGATCTCCAGCAACTCATCCTCGCTTATATGAGTATGTTCATTAAGCGACAGATCGTCTTCCTCAAAATGGGGACTGAATGGAAACAGCTTTTTTGAAAGTACCATCTTAATGCAATCGTCCGTAGCCATCTGGGTATTGTCGTATTCAGGATCGGGGTAAAATGCATCATAAATAAATGAAGTGACCAGATCCGGCATATCCAGGTCTGCTATATCCTCTTCAAATAATTCTTCAGTGATGAAGCGGTACAGTTCCGATGCCTTAACATCGGGCCGGCAGCAGGTCAGGCCTACTCCACGCTTCTCCATATACTCCGTCAGCTCGCGCAGCGCTGTTTCCATATCGGCGTCGGCAATTTCATGAACCGGCTTGAAATGAGTGGGGCATCCTATTTTTTTATACACGGTAATATAAACAGGATTGGCCCGGTGCAATTCGAGGGCTTGCACGAATTTCAATAAATCGTTTTTCGTCTGATCCGAGGAATCGCCCGAGAACTGAACATCGGTGCCATGCTCAAGCATGATCTTCATTTTGAGAAACTCATTCTCGGATTGCAATTTTTCTTCTTCAGGCAATGGAAATGGTTGTACAGACATAACAAAAATTTTTAATGGTGCTGAAATAAATTCTTCAACAAGTTACTTTCAGCTTCGTGTTGAAAACAGGGTTAAAACACCCTTTTTCCAGACTTATTTACTGACCGTTTACCGCTAAAACAACCTTCCTTGTTCACCCGGCCTTCTGAACTTCGAGCAGTCAAGCTCCCAGTGTTCGGAATTCAGCCCATACAGCTTTCCATATTTTTTGTATTGCTGTGCTACCAGTTCGGCAATACTGCCTTCGCCCCGCATACGAATGCCCCACCGGCTGTCGTTCACCTGCCCGTCGTGGCTCGATTCGATGAGATGCCATACTTTATCGGCCCTGTCGGGAAAATTTTTATAGAGCCAGTCATGGAACAGGAATTTGATCGCACCGTTCAGCCGGATAAAGGTGTATGCCGTAAAGCTTGCGCCATTGTGCTTGGCCTCCTTCATGATACGCTGCATTTCGTGCTCATTGAGGCCGGGTATCATCGGGCCCATCATCACGCCGACATGAACGCCTTCCTCGCTGAGTTCCCTGATCGTACGCAGCCGCTGCAAAGCCGTTGCCGTGCGTGGCTCCATCGCCCGGCGCAATTCTTCATTGAAAGAGGTGATGGAAACAAGAATGGAAACCAGCCTTTTCCTGGCCATTTCTTTTAATATATCCTTATCCCGGAGCATGCCTGAATTTTTGGTGATCATGCCCACCGGCTGGTTGAATTCATTGCACACTTCCAGCAGTCCGCGCGTAAGCCGGTATTTCTGCTCTGCCGGCTGATAGCAATCCGTATTGCCGCTGAGGCCGATAGGAACGCATTCCCATTGGGGATTCATCAGGAATTTGCGCAGCAACTGCGGCGCATTTTTCTTTACGATGATCTTGCTTTCAAAATCGAGCCCTGCGCTGTAACCCCAGTATTCATGCACGTTCCGGGCATAGCAATAGATGCAGCCATGCTCGCACCCGGCATAAGGGTTCATGCTGTACCACATGCCTACATCCGGGCTATCCACCTTGTTCACGATGGACTTGGCCTCCTGCTCTATATATTGCGTGGGCGTATTGATCTCTGCCCAGTCGTCGATCCCTTCTATATGTTCTTTTGTACGTTC
>CAYYZJ010000462.1:0-5980 GCA_964475615.1 uncultured Flavitalea sp.
GAGATTTTATCGATGACCTGAAAGACAAAGGCTACATCGATGAGAACAAACAGACAGGCGAGATATCGATCACGCCAAAAACAGAACAGGGCATCCGGAGACGTTCGCTGGAAGAGATATTCGGCAAGCTAAAAAAGACCAGGCAGGGCAACCATAATACATTCAAGCCGGGAGGAGGTGACGAGATCAATCCCGAAAGCCGGCCTTTCCGTTTTGGAGATCAGCTGGAACAGATCGATTTCACAGAGTCCATCCGCAACGCACAGATCAATCACGGCATCGAGAGCTTCAATATGCAGGAAGACGATCTCAAGATCCGCGAAACCGATTTCAAGGCGCAGACCTCAACGGTGCTGATGATCGACATCTCGCATTCGATGATCCTGTATGGTGAAGACCGGATCACGCCGGCAAAAAAAGTGGCCATGGCATTGAGCGAGCTCATCACCACCAAATATCCTAAAGACACACTCGACATTGTTGTGTTCGGCAATGACGCCTGGCCCGTTGAGATCAAGGATCTTCCCTATCTGCAGGTCGGGCCTTATCATACCAATACCGTGGCCGGGCTGGAGCTGGCCATGGATATTTTAAGGAGAAGAAGGAACCCCAACAAGCAGGTGTTCATGATCACCGACGGAAAGCCTACCTGCCTGAAAGTGGGCAAGCGATATTACAAGAACAGTTTCGGGCTCGACAGGAAGATCACCAGCCGTTGCCTGAACCTGGCGGCCCAATGCAAAAAACTCAAGATCCCGATCACCACATTCATGATAGCCAGCGATCCATATCTGCAACGCTTCGTCAATGAGTTCACTGAAACCAACAACGGAAAAGCTTTTTTTGCTTCTCTCGATCATCTTGGTGCATTCATCTTCCGGGATTTTGAAAGTGGAAAGAGGAAAACGGTATACTAATTTATCTTATATTAAATGGACATTACAAAAATCAACACATTCGGGGAACTGAAAAAGGCAGGTTATGAGCGCAAATCGGTAAAAGAGGAGATCCGCAGGAACCTGATCGTCAAATTGCGCAACCGGGAGACTACTTTTCCCGGCATCATCGGCTACGAGGATTCTGTTATTCCCGATACGGAAAGGGCGCTTCTCTCGCGACACAATATTTTATTCCTCGGTCTTCGCGGACAGGCCAAGACCCGTATGGCCCGCCAGATGGTGGAGCTGCTCGATGAATATGTTCCGTATATCAGCGGCAGCGAGGTCAATGACGATCCCTTTCAACCCATCTCCAAATATGCCAGGGATCTGCTTCGCAAGGAAGGCGACAATACACCCATCAGTTGGCTGCACCGCAGCGAACGCTACGGCGAAAAGCTGGCTACGCCCGATGTTAGCGTGGCCGACCTGATCGGCGATATCGATCCCATCAAGGCAGCCAATCTCCGCCTCAATTTTGCCGACGAGCAGGTGATCCATTTCGGCATCATCCCCAAAAGCAACCGCGGTATTTTCGTGATCAATGAAATTCCCGACCTGCAGGCGCGCATACAGGTATCGCTGTTCAATATACTGGAAGAAGGCGATATCCAGATCCGCGGGTTCAAGCTGCGGATGCCGCTGGATATTCTTTTCATATTCACGGCTAACCCCGAGGACTATACGAACCGCGGCTCCATCGTTACGCCGCTGAAAGACCGTATCGAAAGCCAGATACTGACGCACTATCCCAAGACCATCGAGATGGCGCTCAGCATCACCGAGCAGGAAGCCGATGTGGCCGAAGAGCAGAAAGCCAAAGTGAAGGTGAGCGACCTGGTGAAAAGGCTGATCGAGCAAGTGGCCTTTGAAGCAAGAACCAGTGAATATGTAGATAAGAAAAGCGGCGTGTCGGCCAGGCTCACCATTGCGGCTTATGAAAATGCCATCAGCGCAGCGGAACGCAGGGCCATCCTCAATAATGAAAAAGAAACGCAGGTGTGGATGAGCGACCTGGTGGGCATCATCCCTTCCATTACCGGAAAGATAGAGCTGGTGTATGAGGGCGAACAGGAAGGGCCTTACCAGGTAGCGTTTAATTTACTGGAGAAGGCATTCCGCTCGCAGTTCCTGAACTATTTTCCCAATCCCGAGCAGTTGAAGAAAAGAAAGCCGGGAGAAAGCAGGGAGGAAAATCCGTTCAAGCCCATCACCAACTGGTTCGACAAGGGCAATCAGCTCAATCTTTTTTTCAATACCCGCGATGACGACAAGGTACAGCTCCTGTACAAGGTAGACGGGCTGTATGCCCTCATCAAAAAATATTTCAAGCATGCCAATGAAAAAGAATCGGCATTGCTGATGGAATTCGTATTGCATGGACTGGCCGCCTATTCCCTGATCAGCAAAAAAGTGGTGGAAGGAAAGATCGAGTTCAAGGATCTCATCGGATCGATGGTGAACCTGGGGCCAAGCAGTTACAGCAGCGATGAAGATTTTGAAGAGAATGACTTTAGATAAGGTAGAAGGTATAAGGTGGAGGGTGAAAGGTAGAAGGTTGAGGTGAAGCGCCATCTACCTTATGCCTTCCACCTTTCGCCTTTCACCTTCTACCCTCCTCCCTCACCCCGGTAACCAAAAGGATACCGGTAGCATCCAGTATACTCGCCACATTTGACAAGCAAGTGTATCTAATTTCGATTTTTCAAATCAGGGAAAATCATGAAAAAGATACTCAACGTCATTTCAAGCGCCAGAGGAGAGGCGTCGGTAAGCCTGCTGCTGCAAACCGAAATCATCGCCAGGCTAAGGAGCCGATATCCGGAAAGCACTGTCATTACCAAAAATCTTGTTACCAGCCCATATCCTCATCTCGAGGAAGCTCATCTGAATGCTTTTCTTGCTCCGGATGAAAGCGATTCTCCGGAATACAAGGAAGCGATCCGGCATTCCAGAGAAGCAATAGCGGAAATAAAAGAGGCAGACATGATCGTGATCGGTGTACCCATATATAATTTCAATCTGCCCTCTGCACTAAAAGCCTGGATCGATCATATTGTGCTGCGCGGCAAAACCTTTTTATATGAAAATGGCCGCCCGGAAGGACTTCTGAAAAATAAAAAAGTATACCTGGCCATTGCCTCCGGAGGCGTTTACTCGGAAGGCCCGATGAAACCTTATGATTTTGCGGATGCTTACCTGAGGTTTGTACTCGGTTTCATAGGACTGACCGATATCAGCACATACCGGATAGAAGGGCTCCATATTCCCGGACTGAAGGAAACTGCGGTGCAAAAAGGGATTGAAAGCATTGTCGTATAGGCGGCAACGTTAGATGATATTCACTTCCCGCTCCAGCAGCACGCCGAATTTATTCTTAACACTCTGCAGGATCTCTTCGCTGAGATCATAGATCTCTTGGCCGCTGGCATTTCCGTAATTCACCAGCACCAGGGCCTGGCGGGCATGACAGCCGGCATCGCCCCGGCGGAACCCTTTCCATCCGCAGCGCTCGATGAGCCAGCCTGCAGCCAGCTTTACGGTTCCGTCGGGGTTTTCATATCCGACGATATAGGTATATTCTTCTTTAAGCTCCCGGAATTTTGCCGCAGTAACCTGCGGGTTCTTAAAAAAGCTTCCGGCATTGCCGATCTGCGCAGGATCGGGCAGCTTGGATGAACGGATCCTGATCACCGCCTGCGAAACGGCCTGTATGCTCAATTGGGTAACGTCCATTCTTTCCAGTTGCTGCTGAATGTCGCCATAGCTGATATTGAATCTGGGGATCTTATTCAGGCGATAGGTTACATTCAATATCGCATACTGATCTTTAAGTTTGTTCTTGAACACGCTTTCGCGGTAACGGAACTCGCAATCGTTCAAACTGAACACATGCGTTTTCTTTTCCAGGAGATGGAATGCTTCCAGCTCGTAAAACACATCTTTGATCTCCACACCATACGCGCCGATATTCTGCATGGGGCTGGCGCCGACATTGCCGGGGATCAGGGAAAGATTCTCTACGCCGGCCCAATTGCGCTGCAGGCAATATTGAACAAAGCCATGCCAGTTCTCTCCCGCTCCTGCCTTCACATAAATATATGCTTCATCTTCCTTGATCAGCTCGATGCCTTTGATCTCATTTTTCAGCACCAGTCCGTCAAAATTTTTCGTGAACAGGATATTGCTGCCGCCGCCGAGGAGCAGGAGGCCGGAGGCCGGAGGTCGGAGGTCGGAAGTAAGCGCTGCTAATTCATCGACATCTGAAAAAGCAGAAAAATACTTTGCATAGGCATCAATGCGGAATGTGTTGTATGGCTTTAATGAAACATTTTGTTGTATCTGCATAGCGGCAAATTAATGAGAAAATAGCGAGTGGCAAGTGGCCGGCAGCTAACGGGAAATGACGGTTCATCCCGCTCGCTATTAACCCTCAACCCACCGCATCCACATCCGGAATAACCACCACACTGCGGAATTTTTTGTTGTTGTGAAGAATCGCTTCCTGCTGCTGGATGATCTGCTTGGCAAGCTGTATGGTATGCGCGTCCCTGGGCAATTTCAGCAGCAGCTCCATGAGGTATTGATTCCTGATCCTGTTCACCACCGGTTCGGCAGGGCCCGTGAGGTACCGGCCCAGCTCATTTTTCATATTGTTGGCAACAAGATGGGCGGCGGATTCCACCACTTCCCTGATCCTATGTTTGAAGGTGATGAGGATGATCCTCGAAAAAGGGTGATAGAAGAATTTTTTTCTTGCTTCGATCTCCTCCTGAAAAAAAGCGAGGAAATCATGCGAGCGTACATAGCCCAATACCGGATGGCGCGTATTGGCAACCTGTATCAGCACTTTTCCTTGTCCGTCTTTTCGTCCCGCCCTTCCGCTCACCTGTTCCATCAACTGGAAAGCCCGTTCGTTAACGCGGAAATCGGCAAAGCTCAGCAGGCTGTCGGCATCGAGAATGCCTACGAGGTTCACGTGCTCGAAGTCAAGCCCTTTTACGATCATCTGGGTTCCAACGAGTATGTCTATGCGCTGTTGCTCGAAGGTACGGATCAGGCTGTCGTGCGCCGTTTTGCCACGCACGCTGTCGAAGTCCATCCGCGCAATCCTGGCCTGGGGAAAAATTTCTTCCAGTTGCTCTTCGATCCGCTCGGTTCCGAAACTCCGCTGGATGAACCGGTGATTGCCGCAGGCCAGGCAGGTATTTACCGGCGGATATACGGTACCGCAATAATGGCAATGGAGCTTGTTGGTGAGCTTATGATACGTGAGCGAAACATCGCAGTTCACGCATTGCGGTATCCAGCCGCAGACCTGACAAACCTGGTAAGGAGCATATCCCCTCCGGTTCTGGAACAGGATGACCTGTTTGTTCCCCTTCAACGACGATTCGATGGCCTCGTGCAGTTCCGGCGTGATGATGATCTTGTTCTTTTCTTTAGGCAGGATCTTTTTTGTATCTACAATAACGATCTCAGGAAGGCTGGCATTGCCGAACCTTTCCATCAGTTGCACCAGGCCGTATTTATTGTTTACGGCATTAAAATAGGTTTCCACCGAAGGGGTGGCGCTGCCAAGCAATACATTGGCCCCGAACAGGGAGGCATAGTAAACGGCCGCGTCGCGGGCATGATAGCGCGGAGCGGGGTCCTGCTGCTTATAGGATGCATCGTGCTCTTCGTCGACAATGATCAATCCCAGGTTGCCGAAAGGCAGGAACAACGATGACCGTACGCCCAGGATGATTCTGAGCTCCCCGCCTCTGATCTTGTTCCATATTTCCAGCCTTTCATTTTGGCTGAACTTGCTATGGTAAATGCCGATATATCCCCCGAAATGTTTTTGCAATCTTCGTATGATCTGCGACGTTAGTGCAATTTCCGGAAGCAGGTACAATACCTGTTTACCCTGTTTGATGAACTGCTCGATCAGCCTGATATATACCTGGGTTTTACCGCTGGAGGTGATGCCGTGCAACAGGCATACGGGCTTGTCGCGGAAAGAGCTTTCTATTGCCGAGAATGCTTTTTGCTGTGCA
>CAYYZJ010000463.1:0-2079 GCA_964475615.1 uncultured Flavitalea sp.
GAAAGACAGGTCACCATCGGCGAATCGAGCTATAAGCTGGAAGAGCCTTTTCTCGTGCTGGCCACGCAGAACCCGCTGGAGCAGGAAGGAACCTATCCCTTGCCGGAAGCGCAGCAGGATCGCTTCATCATGAAAGTGATCGTGGGCTATCCCAGCAAACAGGAGGAGCAGCTCATCATCCGCCAGAATGTGCAGGGGCTGAGCTCTCCGCAGGTGGAGCAGGTCGTTTCCATCCAGGAAATCCTGCAGGCAAGGGACTTGACGAGGCAGATATATATGGACGAGAAAGTGGAGCATTATATTCTCGATATCGTGTTTGCCACCAGAACTCCCGATAAATACCGGCTCGATAAGCTCAAGCCGCTGATCGCCTACGGCGGATCGCCGAGGGCAAGCATCAACCTGGCCCTTGCCGCCAAATCCAATGCCTTCCTGAACAAACGCGGTTATGTGATACCGGAAGATGTCAGAACCATTGCCAAGGACGTGCTGCGCCATCGCATCGGCCTTACTTACGAAGCCGAAGCGGAAGATGTGAATGTGGAGCAGGTGGTCGACGATGTGCTGAAAGCGATCCAGGTGCCCTAGCCACTTCGATTATTCATAACCGTTAACAACATGCTGACCACCGCCGAGATATTAAAAAAAGTTCGCGAGCTCGAGATCAAGAGCAAGCGGCTCACGCGCCATATATTCACGGGCGAATATCACAGCGCTTTCAAAGGAAGAGGGATGAGCTTTCGCGAAGTGCGTGAGTATGCGCCGGGCGATGATATCCGGTTCATCGACTGGAATGTTTCCGCCCGCCTCAACCATCCGTTCAGCAAATTGTTCGAGGAGGAGCGCGAGCTTACCGTGATGCTGCTGGTGGACATCAGCGCCAGTTCCCTGTTCGGAACAATTCACGCCCGGAAAAAAGACCTGATCACCGAAATATGTGCTGTGCTTGCTTTTTCTGCCATCAACAACAACGATAAAGTAGGCGTGATCTTCTTCACCGATAAAATTGAAAAATATATCCCTCCTAAAAAAGGACGCGAGCACGTGCTGTATATCGTGAGGGAATTGCTGATGTCTGAACCGAAGCGAAAAAGCACTGGTATCGGCGAAGCCATCCGCTTTCTGAATAGCTGCGCCCGGCAAAAAAGCATCGCTTTTATACTGAGCGATTTCCTGGACGAGAAATTCGAGGATTCATTGAAGGTGGCAGGAAAAAAACACGATATCATCGGCATCAAGGTATACGATAAGATGGACATGCAACTGCCCGAAGCCGGATTGCTGGAAGTGGAAGACGCGGAGACCGGGGCAGTGGAATGGGTGGATACCGGCGATTATCTGGTAAGATCGAATTATCAGCAATATTTTTTCAAGTTCACGGAGCAGTGCAAGACCATTTTCGGGAAAGCCGGATGCGACCTGCTGCACATGCGTACCGATGAGGATTATGTTAAAATTCTGCAGAAATTTTTCGCAGGACGAAACCGCCCGGCATAGTACATGGTAAAAAAATGTTTACATATAGTATGGGCAACGGTTTTCCTGGTTTCTGCGGTATCCGGTCTTTCACAGGATATTCCTTCGGTAAAAGCCACGGTAAACCGTCATGAGATCCTGATCGGAGAGCCCATTCAACTCTCGCTGGAAGCCAGGATGAATCCGGGATCGGCGATAAGCTGGTTTTCGACAGACAGTATCCCGCATTTTGAATTCATCGAAAAAGGAAGGCTGGATTCTATAGATGGCGCCGACGGCAGGTTGTTCCGCCAGCAGATCGCGCTGACCAGTTTTGATTCGGGGAGCCATGTCATTCCTCCGCTCGCTTTTGCGATCGATAACAAACAATACCTCACCGATTCCATCCGCATCGAAGTGGGCTTTTCCAAATTCGATCCCAATCAGGATTATCATGATATCAAAGACATCATCGATATCGAAAATCCGGCCATCCGTTATATTGTCTGGGCATTGCTGATCCTTACCCTGGCCTCTATTGCACTGGCTGTGTATTTCTTCCGGAAAAAAGAAAAAGCTGCCGTGGCTACAAAGCGGCCGGCTACAGGGCCCTTATCGCCTTAT
>CAYYZJ010000464.1:0-4039 GCA_964475615.1 uncultured Flavitalea sp.
CAACCGGAAATTTCAATAAGGCAGTACAGCGGCAGCTAAAACGTTTTCCTCCGGATTTTATGTTCCGGCTCACGCCAAAGGAATACAAGAATTTGATATTCCAAAATGGAATATCAAGTTGGGGAGGAACAAGAAAACCTCCTTATGTGTTTACAGAAAAAGGAGTATCCATGCTGGCAGGAATTTTGAATAGCGATATAGCCGTAAAAATAAATATTCGCCTTGTCAGAATATTTCATAGGCTGCGCGAAATGCTTCTCGACCATAAAGATATTTTAATTAAGTTGCAGCAATTGGAAAATAAAATGATGAAACAAGGAAACAAGGTGAAAAGGAATGAGAAGGATATACGCGTAATTTTTGAAGCATTGAAGGAATTGGTTAGTCCGGAACGCCCGAGAATAGGTTTTAGAAGAAGCGATGAAATAGATTGAGCTTTACATTCAGGTGATCTTTACACTACTCAACTCAATATGGATCTGTCTTATATCATTAACGAATACGGAGAAGATCGCAGGCAGTATTTCAATGCCATTGCTCCGCCGATTATTCAAACCAGCAACTTCAAGGTCAATAAGGTTGATGAACTGAAGGCGCTGTTTGAAGATGAATACAGCGGCTATCTATACAGCCGCGGCTTAAATCCAACAGTGGATATACTCCGGAAAAAAATGGCAGCGCTGGATGGAGCCGAGGACTGCCTTGTATTCAACAGCGGTGCATCGGCTATCTTTGCTTCCATACTGGCCAATGTAAGGTCGGGCGATCATATTGTTTCAGTGGATAAACCTTATACCTGGGCCCAGCGCATGTTCGATGTGATCCTTCCCCGCTTTGGCGTCAGCACCACGTATATCGACGGAACACAGATCGAGCATTTTGAACGCGCCATTCTCCCCAATACATCGCTGATCTATCTCGAATCGCCGAATTCCTGGACTTATGCCCTGCAGGATCTGAAAGCCGTTGCAGAGCTGGCAAAATCAGAAAACATCACCACCATTGTCGATAACAGCTATTGCACGCCGCTGTACCAGAAACCTATCGAACTGGGAATAGATATCGCGATGCAGACCGCTACCAAATATCTCAGCGGGCATAGCGATACATTAGGAGGGGTGCTTACCGGAACAGCAGCCATGATGAAAAAAATCTTCGACAGTGAATACCTTAATGCAGGCATCGGCATCCAGCCTTTCAATGCCTGGCTGCTGATCCGCGGGCTACGCACATTACCTGCCAGACTGGATCGGATCACCAGCACTACAAATAAATTGATCGGTTATCTTAAACAACAACCGGCAATAGACGGAATTATTTTTCCTTTCGATGAATCCTTCCCGCAATACGAGCTGGCCAGGCAGCAAATGAAAGGCGCCTGCGGTCTGGTCAGCTTTTATCTGAAGGCGGGTAGCAGGCAGCAGATCGTTAGATTCTGCGAATCCTTAAAGCATATCATGATGGCGGTGAGCTGGGGCGGCCACGAATCCCTGATCCTGCCCAAATGCGCTTCGCTCAGCGATAGCGAATTCGATCCACTCAATGAAGATCACCGCTTGCTTCGGCTGTATGTTGGATTGGAAGATGCCGATTACCTGATCGATGATCTGGAGCAGGCGCTGGCCAAAGTGCAGGCGTAAGGTGTGGGGCTCAAACTATATTAGATGTTTTCCCTTATACCCTTTCCCTTCCACCTTTTACCTTTTTTTAGTTTTTTTCTCCTTGCCAATGCAAACAGATTAAGTATTTTAGCGAAACTTTTCCCTAAACCGCACCAGCACAGCGGAATTGCCGGGTGACTACTTCAATTTTATTGCATGAGTATAAAAAAACTACTGCCTTTATGTGTATGCTGCACATTGCTCTGCTTTCACTCCCTGGCCCAGGATAAATGGGATCTGAGAAGGTGTGTGGACTATGCTGTTCGCAATAATATTTCCATCAGGCAGGCAGATATAGACGCTCGCGTCGCCAAACTGACGTATGAACAAACGAAAGCTTCCCGGTACGGACAATTCAGTTTCAACACTTCGCTGGGCTTGAATTTCGGCCGCGCCATCGACCCCACTACCAACCAGTTTTCAACCAGCCAGACTTTATACCAGGGTATCGCTCTGCAGGGCGGGGCCAACCTGTTCAACTGGTTCAGTATAAGGCGGGCCATAGAATCGAACCGGTATTATTACGAAGCGCAGGCAGTGAATATCGATAAGGCAAAAAACGATGTTACCCTCAATGTGGCCGCCGCCTATTTAACAGCCCTGCTGGCGCGGGAGCAGGTGCTGCTTGCCCAAACCAAGCTCGATCTTACCAGGCAGCAACTGGAAAATACGCGAAAGCTCGTTGCCGCCGGTTCTTTGCCTGAGTTGAATGCAGCAGAACTGGAAGCCCAGTTTGCTACAGATACTTCCTCGCTGATCGCCGCCCAGCAAACCTATGACATCGATGTATTGGGACTGAAAGCTTTTCTCAGCATGGATGCAGCAATGCCATTTGAGCTGGACACGCCCCCGGTGGAGACTATTCCGGTAGAACCCATTTCAGAGATGCAGCCGGAGATTGTATATGCTATGGCCGAAAAAACATTTCCGCAGCAAAGGATGAATGATCTGCGGATCACGGCTGCACAAAAGAATGTGCAATCTATTAAAGTGCAATTGTATCAGACCATAGCGGCTTTCGGCAGCCTCGCCGATAATTTTGCCAATGACCTGAAAACTACAGAACCCCACCTTATATCACCGTTAGGCATTAATACGGGATTGGTTGCTCTTGACGGCACTAACCAGCTTCCGGTCTATGAGCCTTCATATTATACAACCACATCCGGCAAATCCTTCGGCGAGCTTTTTAAAGGTTACGGAACTCAGATGAACAATAATTTCTATCAGCAGGTGGGCATACAGATAAACGTTCCCATCTTCAACGGAAACCTCGTGCGCACCAATTATGAAAAGGCCAAGCTGAACGTCAAAACAGCTAACCTGCAAAAAGAATCCGACCTGCTTACCCTCAAGCAAAACGTTTACCAGGCTTATTTCAACGCCGTTGCCTCGCTCGAAAAATTCGAGGCCAATAAAAAAGCCGTGGCTACAGCAGAAAGATCTTTTGACCTCGCTACCAAGCGCTATAATATCGGAATGCTCAATACTATCGATTATCTCGTCAATCAGAACAATCTCTTTACTGCAAGGATCAACCAGCTTGCAGCGCAGTATGATTATGTGTTCAGAATGAAGGTGCTCGAGTATTACAAAGGCCTTGGAGTGAAACTATAATAACAATTACTCTTAACTCTTAACGATATGAATAAGAAATTGCTTTGGATCATTATCAGTCTGCTGATCCTTGTTGTGCTGCTGATCGTGCTGCAGAAAGCCGGAGCTTTCGGAAAAGAAGAAGGCATCAAGGTGTCGGCCGAAAAAGCGGCAAAGCGCACTATCACGGAAATAGTTACTGCCAGCGGCAAGATTTATCCGGAAATAGAAGTGAAGATGAGCCCTGACATTTCGGGCGAAATCGTGGAACTGAATGTGCAGGAAGGCGACAGCGTTAAAAGAGGACAGCAACTGGCGAAAATATATGCGGACATCTATACCAACCAGCGCGACCAGGCTGCTGCCCAGGTGAGCCAGCAGCAGGCCCAGGTATCGAATATTGCAGCCCAGTTGCCCGGCCTGAAAGCTACCGTTGATCAAACCCAGGCCCAATACGAGCGGCAAAAGATATTGCTGGATCAGAAAGTGATTTCCAAATACGAATTCGAACAGGCAGAGAATGCATACAAGACCGCATTGGCGAACTATAATGCAGCCCTTCAGAATGTAAAAGCCAATATGGCCGGAGTAGCCAGCGCCAGGGCCAATCTTGACGTTGCGGCAAAAAACCTCAGCCGCACCACGCTGGTTTCGCCGATCGATGGCATCATATCCCAACTGAATGTAAAAAAAGGAGAGCGGGTGGTAGGCAATTCCATGATGGCGGGTACCGAAATGATGCGGGTGGCGGATATGAGTAAAATAGAAGCCATCGTTGATGT
>CAYYZJ010000465.1:0-3150 GCA_964475615.1 uncultured Flavitalea sp.
TGATCAGGATACTCATCAATCATCCCGATGTGGAAATGGTATTCGTGCACAGCAAGAGCAATGCAGGCAAGCTACTCCATGAAGTGCATGCCGACCTGTTGGGAGAAACGGATCAGCGGTTTGCTGCAGATATTGATCACAATATCGATGTGCTTTTTCTCTGTGTGGGACATGGAGAAGCCAAACAGTTCCTGCAGGATAACAGCATTCCTGAAAAGATCAGGATCATCGACCTTTCCCAGGATTTCCGCCTGAATAAAAACGGTCAGCGGCCTGCAGTCAATGGAAAATCTTTTGTCTACGGCCTGCCCGAGCTGAATAAGGAAGCCATCCGTTCGGCGCATCATATTGCCAATCCGGGTTGTTTTGCAACAGCCATCCAACTTGGATTGCTCCCGCTGGCCAAGGCCGGGCTGCTCGAAAATGTATATACTACAGGTATCACGGGCTCTACCGGTGCAGGTCAGGGGCTGTCGGCCACTTCCCATTTCTCCTGGAGGGCCAATAATATCCAGGCATACAAAACGCTGACGCACCAGCATATCCTGGAGATACATCAGTCATTGCACCAGTTGCAGCAGCGTTTTCCTGCATCGGTTGCCGATGAAAAATCGGGAGTGAGCTTTGTTCCCTGGCGCGGCGACTTCACCAGGGGCATTTTCATCAGCTCCCAGATCGATTGCGAGCTGCCCGCAGACCAACTGTTATCCTTATACGAAGCATTCTATGCGGGTCATCCGTTTACCACAGTCAGCCGCGACGCCATTTTTTTGAAGCAGGTGGTAAATACCAATAAATGCGTCATCCAGCTCGAAAAGGTGGGAAGCAAGCTCGTCGTTCACTCTGCGCTCGACAATCTGCTAAAAGGGGCATCTGGGCAAGCTGTTCAAAATATGAACCTGATGTTCGGATTGGAAGAGACAGAGGGGTTGAAGCTGAAGGCAACAGCATTTTAAGGTAGAGGGTAAGAGGCGGAAGGCAGAAGGATTGTAGAAGGTTTAAGGCGACGATTTGTATAGGCTCAACCAATGAAACTGATTACTGTTGTTATGCCGCATTTGAATTGGGTTATATAAAAAAGGAAGAATACGAAGTTATTAACGGATTAATAAATGAATCAAGAGCAATGCTAATCTCTTTTTTAAAATACCTTCGCAATGAAAATTAACTTTATCCTATGCCTTACGCCTTATACGTTATACCTTACACCTTTTACCTCAAAACTTTTTAAAATATGATATTATTCGACGTTTATCCGATCAACGACATCACCATCGTAAAAGCCAAAGGCTCCTATGTGTGGGATGATGCAGGACAGCAGTACCTCGACCTCTATGGCGGACATGCCGTCATTTCTATCGGTCATACTCACCCGCATTACGTGCAGCGAATTACCGACCAGTTGAATAAAGTGGGGTTCTATTCCAATTCGGTCAAGATCCCGCTGCAACAGGAGCTGGCCGAAAAGTTGGGAAAACTATGCGGCAAGCCCGATTACCAGCTCTTTCTCTGCAATTCAGGAGCCGAAGCCAATGAGAATGCACTCAAGCTGGCTTCATTCTTCAACGGAAGAAAAAAAGTTATCGCTTTTTCAAAATCATTTCATGGAAGGACTTCGCTGGCCGTTGCTGTCACCGATAACCCCGCCCTCGTGGCCCCGGTGAACAAAACGGATAATGTGATCTTTCTTCCTTTCAATGATGAGGAAGCGCTGGAAAATTGTTTCAGTAAAAACGGAAAGGAAATATCTTCCGTAATTGTCGAAGGCATCCAGGGCGTGGGAGGCATCAATGTGGCTGAAGAAGGTTTCCTGAAAAAGATACGCAGTCTCTGCGATGAATATGGCGCTGTATACATTGCCGACAGCGTGCAGTGCGGCTATGGAAGAAGCGGAAGATTTTTCAGCCACGATTTTGCCGGCGTTAACGCCGATATATATACGATGGCAAAAGGAATGGGCAACGGTTTCCCGGTGGCCGGTATCATCATTGCTCCGCATATCAAGCCAAAGCATTTCATGCTGGGCACTACTTTCGGCGGCAACCATCTTGCCTGCGCGGCAGCCCTGGCCGTGCTGGAAGTGATCGAAAAAGAAAAGCTGATCGGTAATGCAGTAATGACCGGCAAATTCATCAAGGAAGAGCTTGAAAAAATCCCCGAGCTGAAAAACGTGCGCGGCCGCGGACTGATGCTCGGCTTTGATGTGCCCGAAGAGCTAAACAACCTGAGAAAAAATCTGCTCTGGAATCAGAAGATCTTCACCGGCGAGGCCAAACCCAATACCATCCGGCTTTTGCCTTCGCTGGCGCTGAAGAAAAAAGATGCAGAGGATTTTATCGATGCCATAAAAGAAGAGATTGCCGCACTGACCGTGACTGAAGAAGTTCAACCCATCAAATCATCTGAATAAAGAATGAAGCATTTTATTTCTGTTCAAGATGTTACGGATATAGACCAGCTTGTAAAAAAAGCCCTGCTGTATAAAGTGGATCCTTTCCTCGACAAAAGTCTCGGCAACAACAAGCGGATCGGTTTACTGTTCCTCAATCCCAGCATGCGTACGAGGCTGAGCACACAGGTCGCTGCCCAGAACCTGGGCATGGAGCCCATTGTGTTCAATGTGGACAAGGAAGGATGGGCGCTGGAATTTGAAGAGGAAGCCATCATGAGCGGAAACACGTCGGAGCATGTAAAGGAAGCGGCGCCCATCATGGGGAAATATTTCGATATCCTTTGCATCCGCACCTTCCCTTCGCTGAAAAATAAAGAGGATGATTACAGCGAACTTTACATCAAACAATTCATTAAATATGCCGGCATCCCGGTGGTAAGCCTGGAAAGCGCAACGCTGCATCCCCTGCAAAGCTTAACGGACATCATCACCATAACAGAATATCTTCCTGCAGGACGAAAGCCGAAGATCGTGCTCACCTGGGCGCCACACGTAAAGCCGTTGCCGCAATGTGTGCCTAACAGTTTTGCCCAATGGATCAACGCCTGGGGAAAAGCCGATTTCGTGATCGCGCATCCGGAGGATTATGAGCTGGATGAACAGTTCACGCAAGGGGCAACCATCACGCATGACCAGGATGCCGCGCTCAGAGACGCAGATTTTGTTTATGTGAAGAACTGGAGCACTTATACCGATTA
>CAYYZJ010000466.1:0-3948 GCA_964475615.1 uncultured Flavitalea sp.
AAATTCTATCCTCCGCAGGAACGATAAAAAGCTCGCCGAATTCCGCGATGCAAAGACGGCAACATCGGCGCCGCTGCTGCTGGGTATTACCAAAGCATCCCTGGGAACGCAGAGCTGGATATCCGCAGCCTCCTTCCAGGAAACCACGAAAGTGCTTTCTTCGGCTGCTATCCAGGGTAAGACCGATGACATGCTCGGATTGAAAGAGAATGTGATCACCGGTCACCCGATTCCGGCAGGTACTGGTCTCCGTGAGTTCGAGAACATGATCGTGGGCAGCAAGGAAGAATATGAGCTGTTGCAGACCTCGCGCGAAGCCATGCAGTTCGATGAAGAGGAATGATCTGATAATATAATAATACAAAGCAGGAAGCGCAGGTTTCCTGCTTTTTTTATGGGTTCAAATCTATAAAAATTCTTAAATCCATGAAATTCAGTATAATCGCATCTAATCCGCAATATCTTTGTAAGAATGAGGAATATATCTACTATACTGAGCATTCTGGCCATTGTATTGATCGCTGCTTTTGCTTTCTGGTTTTCCAGTAAGGTTAACCAGTTGAAGAGATCAGTGGCCGATTCCGAAAAAAAATCGGGCGCTTCTTTTAAAGTGGCGTATTTCGATATCGATTCGCTGGAAGCGCATTACGATTATTTCAAGGATGTGCTGGAAAAAGTGAAGGCCAAGGAAAATGCCATGAACGATACGCTCAACAGAATGGAAAGAGGCTATCAGAGGCGGATCGCGGAATGGCAGAAAAAAGGCACTTCCATGACGCAGGCCGAAAGCGAGCAGGCTCAGCAGGAGTATGCGCAGATGCAGCAAACCTACCAGGCCCGAAAGCAAAGCCTGCAGGAAGAACTGTTCAAGCACAATGAAGACCTTAAATCCGATGTCAAGAAAAATATAGAGAACTTCCTGAAGGAATACAACAGGCAAAAAAACTACTCCTTCATCTTTGCTTACGAATCCAATTCATTCATCTACTATAAAGACACTGCCTACAATATCACGCAGGATTTGATAGACGGGTTGAATTCCACGTATAAGAAATAGGCAATTGGCAATAGGCAATAAGCAATGAGAACGTTTTTTTTGCCTATTGCTTATTGCCTATTGCCAATTGATTTCTTATCTTCCCTTCACAATCCTTCAATATGAATGAACAGGCCACTTCTTTCAAACCCTCTCTCGGTTTACTGGATGCAACCATGATCGTTGCCGGATCGATGATCGGGTCGGGCATTTTTATTGTGAGCGCAGACATTACCCGCAATGTCGGCAGCGGCGGCTGGTTGATCTTTGTATGGTTGATCACCGGGTTCATGACCATAACCGCTGCAGTAAGCTATGGAGAGCTGAGCGGCATGTATCCCAGGGCAGGCGGACAATACGTTTACCTGAAGGAAGCCTATAACCCGCTGACCGGTTTTTTATACGGATGGAGCTTTTTTGCCGTCATTCAAACCGGCACCATCGCTGCAGTGGCCGTGGCGTTTTCAAAATTCGCCGGCTATTTCTTTCCCTGGCTGGAGCTGAAAGATGAGAACATCCTGTTCACAGCAGGTTCTTTTAAATTATATCCTGCACAACTCATCGCCATTGCGCTGGTCATTTTTCTTACCTATGTCAATACCAAAGGCATACAGGGCGGAAAGCTGATCCAGACCACATTCACCATCACCAAACTGGTATCGCTTTTCGGGCTGACCATATTCGGTTTCCTGCTTGCATTCAATTCCGGCACCTGGCATGCCAACTGGACTAATGCCTGGAGCATGAAGAACCTCAGCGCCGACGGAGCGATCGTATCCGTAGCAGGAGCTGCCATGCTGGGAGCTATTGCCGCCTCCATGGTAGGTTCCATTTTTTCGAGCGATGCCTGGAATAATGTGACGTTCATTGCAGGCGAAATAAAAAATCCGAAAAAGAATATCGGCCTCAGTCTTTTTCTCGGAACGCTGATCGTGACCATCATTTATGTTTCCACCAACCTCATGTACATGAGCGTGATGCCCCTGCATGATATTGCGTTTGCGCCGCAGGACAGGGTAGCGGTAGCAGCAGCCAATACCATATTCGGCCATATCGGCACGTATATCATTGCGGTGATGATCATGATCTCCACATTCGGCTGCGTGAACGGGCTGGTGCTTGCCGGAGCAAGAGTGTATTATACCATGGCCAAGGACGGATTGTTTTTTCAAAATGCCGGAACGCTGAACCGGTTTGCCGTTCCCAAATGGGCGCTCTGGGCACAATGCGTGGTGGCCTGCATTCTTTGCCTGAGCGGCAAATACGGCGATCTGCTGGACATGGTGTCTTTCGTCGTCGTCATCTTTTATGCATTGACGATCTATGGCATTTTCATTTTGAGAAGGAGAAGGCCGGATGCAGAGCGGCCTTATAAAGCTTTCGGATATCCGGTATTGCCCATCATGTATATTCTGCTGGCTATTGCATTCTGCATTGCGCTCATCATTCAAAAACCTACTTATGCGGGATGGGGGCTGGCCATCGTGCTGATCGGCATTCCTATTTATTTCATTGCATTGTCCAGTAAAAAGAAAGAAGTAACGGCGTAGTATCTATATCACCTGGAATCCGTGCGCATAAGGATCATCGTCATCGATGATGATCTGGTTGAAGCCGGTGATCCTGGCCCATCCTTCGATGCCCGGGATGATCGCAGGCTTGCCGGCAATAGTCGTTTCTTCTTCTATGGTTCCAATGAACTGCGAGCCGATGATGCTTTCGTGAATAAACAGCTCTCCTTTTTTTAATCTGCCTTTGGCATACCATTGCGCCATGCGGGCAGAAGTGCCGGTGCCGCAAGGCGAGCGGTCGATGGCTTTATCGCCATAGAACACCGCATTCCTGGCCGTTGCATTGGGGGAGATGGGTTTGCCCGTCCAGAGAATATGGCTTAGTCCGCCGATCTGTTCATGTTCCGGATGAACGAAGCGATGTTGTTCATTCAATAGCCGGCGGCAGGTTCTGCTCCAGGAGATCAGTTGATCTGCTTTGAAATGTTCGAGGCCGGGGAAATTTTTTTGCACATCGATGATGGCGTAAAAATTTCCGCCATAAGCAACATCAACGGTCAGTTCGCCGAGATCCGGACAAAGCAGTTTTATATTTTCTGCTGCCAGAAAAGATTTGATATTCCTCAGCTTCACCGATTTTACTTTTTTCCCTTCCTGCCTGTATTCAGCTAATACAAGTCCGGCAGGCGTTTCGAGCCTGAGCCTGCCCGGTGTTTTGGGAATGACCAATCCCTGTTCTATGGCGATCGTTACGGTGCCGATGGTGCCGTGCCCGCACATAGGCAGGCAGCCGCTGGTTTCGATGAAGAGGATCGCAATATCATTATCCGGATCGGAAGGGGGATAGAGCATGCTTCCGCTCATCATATCATGGCCTCTTGGTTCGAACATCAGGCCGGTTCTGATCCAATCGTATTGTTGCATGAAATGCAGCCGTTTTTCCATGATGGTATTGCCCTGCAGCAAGGGAGCGCCGCCGGCTACCAACCGAACCGGATTTCCACAGGTATGCGCGTCGATGCAAAAAAAAGTTTTTGAGGCCAAGGTGTACGGATTATGCAGGCTGGCCGCTTGCCAGCGGTTGAAGATGTAAATAATCGGGCAGTTCGGGCCTGGTAGCGATCGCTTTTTTAACGGTGATGGTCACACGCTCTTTTTCTTCTCCTTCCGGGATCAGTCTCGGCGCCCTCACGTATTCAGAGCCGATGCCGGTCAGGGTGGCTGCGATCTTGATATATTGTACCAGCTTGGGATGTATGTCGAGCTCCAGCACAGGCAGGAACCAGCGATAGATGTCCAGCGCTTCCTGGTAATAACCTGCTTTCATGAGGCGGTAAATGGCAACGGTTTCGCGGGGAAAAGCATCTACCAGTCCGGCCACCCATCCCGAGGCGCCTGCTG
>CAYYZJ010000467.1:0-9493 GCA_964475615.1 uncultured Flavitalea sp.
CGGCACATGCAGGCTTCCGCCACGCTGAGCTCTTCCTGGCTCATGGTGCCCATGCGGTATTCTTCGCTGAAACGCCAGATATCGCTGGTGCCGATATTTTTTCCCCTATACTTGCCCGTTAGCATGGGCCCGCCCGATACCACGATGGTCGGGATATTCACGCTGCAGGCGCCCATGATCAGCGCCGGAGTGGTCTTGTCGCAGCCGCAAAGCAGCACCACGCCATCTATCGGGTTGGCCCTGATGGATTCCTCCACATCCATGCTCACCAGGTTGCGGTAAAGCATGGCCGTGGGCTTGATCAGGGTTTCGCCGAGCGACATCACAGGGAACTCTACCGGAAAACCGCCGGCTTCCGAAATGCCGCGCTTTACCGATTCAGCCAGTTCCCTGAAATGGGCATTGCAGGGAGTGAGCTCAGACCAGGTATTGCAGATGCCGATCACCGGCTTGCCTTCAAATTCATAAGCCGGTATGCCCTGGTTTTTCATCCAGGCGCGGTAAATAAAACCGTCCTTGCCTTTTTTGCCAAACCAGTTGCGGCTTCTCAATATGGGTTGCATGATCGTGACCTTATGGTTTTTTTCGGGAACAATTTACTGATCTTTACGGTATCAATGCATCAAAAAGAATCTCTGCGGGATGGCTGGCCCTGCGGCCGGTTCCATCCCTGATCTGGTGGCGGCAGCTCGTGCCTGCCGCTGCAATGATGCAGTCTTCGGCTTGTTTGCGTACTGCAGGAAATAATACCAGCTCCCCTATCTTCATCGACAATTCGTAATGTTCCTTTTCATATCCGAAAGAGCCGGCCATGCCGCAGCAGCCGGAAGGGATGGTCTGAACACGATAGTTCTCAGGAAAAGAAAGGGCTTTTACCGAATGCGAGAGCGAAGACAATGCTTTCTGCTGGCAATGGCCATGCAATACGATGGTTTTTTCTTCCCTGCTGAACTGATCTTTCCTGATCCTGCCTTTTTCAATTTCTTTGGCAATGAATTCCTCGAAAAGAAAAACATTCTCCGATAACTGCCTGGCCTGCTCCAGCTTTTCATCATCTGCCAGGTCGATGTATTCGTCACGGAAGCAGAGCGTGGCGGAAGGCTCGATGCCGATCAGCGGCGCTTCCTCCGTGATCAACGGAGCAAACAGGGAAATATTTTTATTGGCGATCCGCTTTGCCTCACGCAGCAGCCCTTTGGAGAGCCGGGCCCGTCCGCTTTCCTCATGCCTGATCATCCTAACGTCATAGCCTAAGCGCTCCAGCAGGAGGATGGCCTTGATGCCGGTTTCCGTATCGTTGAAATTGGTGAACTCGTCGCAAAAAAGATATACCGTATGCTGTGCCGCGCCGGTTTTGCGTTTATGCTTTTCATACCAGCTCCGGAGCGTTGTTTTATATAAAGCAGGAATCGATCGCTCTACGGCGAATCCGGAAAATTGCTTCACCCATTTGCCGACAACCTTATTCGTCATCATAAAATTATAGGCGCCCGGCATCAATGAGCCCAGCCTGGCCGATTTATTGAAGCCGGCAATCAGCTTTGCACGGAAGGGAACGCCGTTGGCATCATAATAATGCTGCAGGAATTCGGCCTTGAGCTTGGCCACATCTACATTGGAGGGGCATTCGGATTTGCATCCCTTGCAGCTCAGGCAAAGATCCATCACTTCGTAGATCTCCTCATGATCGAAACGGTTTTGCTTGGGAGATCGCGTGAGGAACTCCCTTAAAATATTGGCCCTGGCCCTCGTGGTGTCTTTCTCATTACGGGTAGCCATATACGAAGGGCACATGGTGCCGCCGGATAAATGCGTTTTTCTGCAATCTCCTGATCCATTGCATTGTTCGGCATGCTGCAATATATCCTGCCTGTAAAACCGGAAAACGGTTTCAAAGACAGGGGTCTGCTGCCCGGGCTGGTAGCGCAGCATGCTGTTCATGGAGGGCGTGTCGACGATCTTATTGGGGTTGAAAATATTTTCCGGATCCCAGGCATGTTTGATCTCTTTCAATAATGCATAGTTCTTCTCCCCGATCATCTGCCTGATGAATTCGCCGCGCAGTCTCCCGTCGCCATGCTCTCCGCTCAGCGAGCCCTGGTATTTTTTCACCAGTGCGGCAATCTCCTCCGCTATTTTGCGGAACAGCGTATTGCCTTCAGCCGTTTTCAGATTGATGATGGGCCGCAAATGTATCTCGCCCGAACCGGCATGAGCGTAATGAACTGAATACAATCCGTATTTTTTAAGTATCTCATTGAAATCGCGGATATAATCGGGAAGGTCATTCACATCCACCGCAGTGTCTTCAATGACTGGAACAGCTTTATCGTCGCCGGGAAGGTTGGCGAGCAATCCCAGTCCCGCCTTGCGAAGCGTCCATATCTTTTTGGTGTCCTCGCCGAACAGGAGCGGAAAATGATAACCCAGTCCCGCTGCACGAAGCCCGGCTTCCAGCTTTGCTGCAATGGCTTTGATCTCTTCCCTGCTGTTGCGCGACAATTCAATAACGAGTATGGCGCCCGGATCGCCCTGCACAAAAAAGCGGTTCTTCCGCTGTTCAATATTGTCTTTGGTGCATTCGAGGATATAATGATCGATCAGCTCGCTGGCGCTGGGCTGGTATTTCAATGCGATCAGGTTGGCCCGTAACGATTCATCGATGCTGTTGAAATGCACGCAGAGCAATCCCGTTTCAGGAGGAGGAAGCGGAACCAGGTTCAGCTTGATCTCGGTAATGAAAGCCAGGGTTCCTTCGGAGCCTGCAATGAGCTTGCAGAAATTAAAATCAGGGCCTCCTGCAGTGAAAGGCGCCGTATCGAGCAACAGATCGACCGCATAACCGGTATTGCGCCGCTCGATGGTCTTTTTGGGAAATTCTTTTCTGATCTCCTGCTGGTTATCATAATTGCCGAGCAGGCTGCGTATTTTTTTATAGATGGCGGCTTCAAGTCCCGGGCCTTCGCATTTGGCATGAAAGGCTTCGATGTCCAGGGCCTTGAACTCAGCCTCGCTGCCGTCGCTGAGCAGGGCTTTTACTTCCAGCAGGTGCTCGCGCGTGCTCCTGTACACGATCGAATTGGATCCGCAGGAATTGTTGCCTACCATGCCTCCGATCATGGCCCGGTTGGCAGTGGATGTTTCAGGGCCGAAAAAAAGTCCGTGAGGCCTGAGGAACATATTCAGCTCATCGCGTATAACGCCGGGCTGTACACGAACCCATTGTTGAGCTGCATTCAGCTCAACGATACGATTGAAATATTTGGATACATCCACGATGATCCCTTTGCCTACTACCTGTCCGGCCAGGGAAGTGCCTGCCGTGCGGGGAATGAGCGAGGTATGGTGTGCACGGGCAAAGCCGATGAGTTTTTTTATGTCTGCTACTGACCTGGGAACCGCTACTGCCAGCGGCATTTCGCGATAGGCGGAGGCATCGGTGGCGTAGAGGATACGGGTGCTGTCGTCATAATGCAATTCTCCTTCGAGCTCAAGGGCCAGTTGTTGCAGTTGTTCATTCATGCTTTACCCTTTCGGTGGGACGAGGCAAAATTAAGGGTCAGCGGGGAATTAATGATAAGGCCCTCGTTTTGCGTTTCGATGCTGTATATTTATGTGTCTTTACTGTATGCCAAAAGTCAACAAGCAAAAATCCTTTACGATAAAAAAGCAGCGCAGGCATGGCAAGGTGGGAGAAGCGCCGGGCACTGTTGTCATCAGCCAGGACGCACTGAAGCCCAGGATATTTGTTTTTTCCTATAACAAAACAGATTATAAAGAGCAGGAAGCAGACAGTATCGGATTTGTATGGGAATATGTAAAGCAGAACAGCAATTATATACACTGGATACAGATCAAGGGGCTGGATGCAGAGCTCATCAAGACGGTCGGCTCCATGCTTTCCATCGATTCGCTGGTGCTGGAAGATATTGCCGATACCAATCAGCGCCCGAAATACGATGAGTACGACCAGTTCGTGCTCGCCATCAGCCGGCTGTTGTTTTATGACGGACAGAACCAGATCGTGAACAGCCAGTTTTCCATTGTGATGAAAGAAAAGCTGCTCATCAGCTTCCAGGAAACTTATGAAGAGCATTTCGAGGCGGTAAAGAACCGGCTCAGGATAGGCAAAGGAATCATTCGCGAGGAAGGCACCGGATATTTGTTTTATGCGCTGATGGATACCATGTACGACAAATGCTTTTCCCTGCTCGACCAGTTGGAGGAATCGCTGGAGCTGCTGGAAGAGCGCATCAACCAGAAACCGCGCAGGCAGAATATGTACGATGCACAGCGCATCAAACATACACTCATCATGATGCACCGCGCCATCGGGCCGGAAAGGGATAAGATGAACGAGATACGGCGTTCCAACTGTTCGCTGTTCACCTCCAGGGATAAGGTATATTTCCGGGATGCATACGATCATTGCATGGATATCATCGAAACGATAGGCAGCCTGAAAGAGCTGTCCACCAACCTCACGGAGATCTATCTCTCCACCGTCAACAACCAGATGAACGACATCATGCGGATACTGACCATCGTTTCAGCCATCTTCATTCCCCTCACTTTCATTGCCGGCGTTTACGGAATGAACTTTGCCTACCAGGATCCGGTTACCGGAAAAATACTCAGGCATAATATGCCCGAGCTGTACAATCCTCACGGGTACGTCTATACGCTGGCGGCCATGGCATTGATCGCCATCTTCCAGTTGATCCTTTTCTGGAAAAAGGGATGGTTCGATAAGTTGGAATAAACGCTATCTTCACACAGCAAATCATCTTTCATGCCCGGCGATTCTCTCTACCTCAACAACAAAGCGCGCGCAAAAAATACTTATGACGCCATCATCGTTGGCTCAGGCATCAGCGGCGGATGGGCCGCCAAGGAACTCTGCGAAAAAGGACTGAACGTGCTCATGCTCGAGCGCGGAAAGAACCTCATTCATCCCGATTATCCCACTGCCGGCCTCGATCCCTGGCAGCTTCCCGATCACGGAAGGCTTACCGTGGAGGATAAAAAAAGAAGCTATGTGCAAAGCCGGCATTATTCCTTCCGCGGCGATAACAAGCAGTTTTATATCAACGATCTTGAAAATCCTTATGAAGAGCGCAAGCGCTTCGACTGGGTGCGGGGAGATATCGTGGGCGGAAGATCGGTGCTCTGGGCCAGGCAATGCCTGCGCATGAGCGATCATGATTTTGAAACATACGGGCGCGATGGCGTTGGGGTGGACTGGCCCGTTCGCTATGCCGATATCGCCCCCTGGTACGATTATGCGGAAACATTCATCGGCGTGAGCGGGTCGATGGAGGGGCTGCCTCATCTTCCCGACGGAAAATTTCAGCCTCCTATTGAAATGAACTGCGTGGAGAAATATTTCAAATCGCAGGTAGAAGCAAAATATCCCGACCGGAAAGTGATCATCGGCAGAACCGCCAATCTCACGCAGCCGGTCAAGGGCCGCGGCGTTTGCCAGTATCGCAATCTCTGCCATCGCGGCTGTCCTTTCGGCGCTTATTTCAGCACCAATGCCGGCACCCTGCCCGCTGCCTTTGCAACAGGGCGCTTCACCTTGAAACCGCATTCGCTGGTGAACCGCGTAATTTACGATGAGCGGAAGAACAGGGCTGCAGGAGTGGAAGTGATCAATACCGGGACCGGAAGCGTGGAAGAATTTTATTCCACCGTGCTTTTCCTGAATGCCGCTACGGTGGCCACCACGTTTATTTTGCTCAATTCAACCTCGCACCGCTTCCCTAACGGACTGGGCAATGGCAGCGACCAGATCGGCCGTAACCTGATGGATCATCACAAAACGCTGAGCATATCGGCAAGGGTGGATGGGTTTGAAGACAGGTATTATTATGGCCGGAGGCCCAACGGCATCAATATTCCCCGTTTCAGAAATCTCAGGGAGAAGCGCAAAGATTATATCGGCGGATTTTCCTACCAGGGCGATGCCTACCGCGAAGGATGGAGCAGGCATACCGGAGAGGCAAGCATCGGAGCGGAATGGAAGGATAGCCTCACTGAACCCGGAAGCTGGGCCATGGGCTTTACCGGGTTCGGCCAATGCCTGCCTTATTCCGATAACCGGATCACGCTCAATACGGATAAGAAAGACCGTTACGGAAGGAATACGGTGACCATGGATGTGGAGTTCAGGGATAATGAAAAGACCATGCATAAAGACATGCTGGAAAGCATTCGCGAAATGATGGAATCGGCAGGGTTGAAGGATATCCGCATCGGGGAAGGCATGTCTTTTCCCGGCAATGCCAACCATGAAATGGGTACGGCCAGGATGGGAAAAGACCCTAAAACTTCAGTGCTCAACGGCTTTAACCAGATGCATGAGGTGAAGAATGTGTTCATCACCGACGGGTCATTTATGGTGTCCTCCGGGTCGGTAAATCCCTCGCTGACCTATATGGCTTTTACGGCCCGGGCGGCAGATTATGCGGTGAAGGAGCTTAAAAAAGGCAATATCTAGGGTTTTTACACCTATCAAAAATCCATAAAACTCCCTAAAATTTCGGTTTTTAGACCCTGTTTCTCATTATTTCTCCCTACCTTTGCAAGCTCTTTAAAAAGGTACTCATGAACAGCCGTAGGGAATATGAAATCGCGTTTGTGGGTCTGAAGCCCGGTATTCATGAGTTCAATTACCGGATCGCGGACAGGTTCTTTGAAGCATACCAGCAGCAGGATTTCCACCATTGCGAAGCCAATGTAAAACTGTTCCTGGACAAGAAAAACGGCTTTATGCTGCTGAAATTTGAAATCGGCGGCAAAGTGGAAGTAACCTGCGACCGCTGCGGCAATAACCTGCCGCTGGAGCTCTGGGATGAGTTCAATATACTGGTGAAGCTGGTGGAAGAGCCGGAGATCATGAACGAGCAGGAAGAAGATCCCGACGTGTATTATATTTCAAGAGGCGAAAGTCATTTGTATATCGCCGACTGGATATATGAGTTCGTCAACCTCAGCATTCCCAACCAGCGCATGTGCCGCGAGGAAGAGATCGGAGGGCCTTATTGCAATAAAGAAGTGCTGGCCATGCTGAAAAAACTGGATGCTGAAAAGAACAAACCCGAAAATCCTTTGTGGAAAGGATTGGAGAAATTCAAGGATCTCGAATAAACAGAATCAGAATAAAATAATACGTTATGCCAAATCCCAAACGGCGTCACTCACAACAGCGCAGTGCCAAGAGAAGAACGCATTATAAAGCGGAAAAATTAACATTGAGTAAAGACAGCACCACCGGCGAAACGCATGTGCGTCACCGTGCCCATGTAAGCGAAGGCAAGTTATACTATAAAGGAAAAGTAGTAGCTGAAAAAGCGCCTCTAAAGTAAGCTAACGATTGCTTTTTATTTGTAGATTGTGCCGGAGATGAACATTGCCTTAGATATGATGGGAGGAGACTTTGCACCAGCCGAAACGGTGAAAGGCATTCAACTGTATTTATCGGAGACGGATTCCCCGGCTTTTTTATTGCTCACCGGCGATGAGCAGCAGCTCAGGCCGCTTCTCGAAGAGCATCAGATCCCTTCTTCTTCAGTAAAGATTATTCATGCACCGGAGATCATTGCCATGCATGAGCATCCCACCAAAGCCTTAAAGGAAAAACAGCGTTCATCCATTGCCGTTGGTTTCCATTTGCTGGCAGGCGGAAAAACGGATGCATTCATCAGCGCCGGCAATACCGGGGCCATGCTGGTAGGGGCATTGTACAGCATCAAAGCCATTGAAGGCGTGCAAAGACCTACCATCGCCACCATCATTCCGCGCGAGAACGGCAAGACCGGCCTGTTGCTCGACGTGGGCATGAACTCCGATTGCAAGCCCGAGCACCTGAACCAGTTTGCCATACTGGGCTCGCTCTATGCACAGCACATCCTCGGCATCGAAGACCCCCGCACTGCACTGATCAATATCGGCGAAGAGGAAGGAAAGGGAAATATCCTGGCACAGGCCGCCTATCCCCTGCTCAAGGAGAATAAGCAGATCAATTTTACCGGCAATGTGGAAGGCCGCGATATCCTGCTCGACAAGGCCGACGTGATGGTCTGTGAAGGATTTACCGGCAATATCATCCTCAAGCTGGCCGAATCGCTTTTCGAGATCACCCAACGCCAGCAGATCCATCACGAATATTTCGACCGGTTCAATTTCGAGAACTATGGCGGCACGCCGGTGCTGGGAGTGGCCAAGCCCGTGATCATCGGCCACGGCATTTCCCATGGCAGGGCATTCAAGAACATGATCCTGCTTGCGGAAAAGATCATCAAGACGGATTTGCTGGGTAAGATGAAAAGTACACTGAACGCTTAACGCCGAACGCTAAACGCTTAACGCGGAACGCCGGCGGATTATTTATTGCGTTAAGCGTTCGGCGTTATGCGTTCAGCGTTAAACATGAAGATTTTTCTCCAATACCTGAAAGATTATTTCAGCAGCACCCCTTTGAAAAAATGGATGCTCACCGGTTTGCTGGCGGCGGTGCTGATCTTTATCAATTATACTTACGGTATTGAACAGCCGATAAAAAATATTTCATCCTGGTGGCTGCGCCTGGCCTGCTTTTATGGGCTGTACCTGTTCATATTTGCCTCGGCTTACTGCATACAGCTTCCAATGGAGATCAAAGAAAAAAAGGGGTTTGCCCTGCTGTTTTTTTCCGCTCCTTTTTTCTTTGCCCTGAAAATGCTTCACTGGAATTTTGCTGCATTCCTTCCTTATGACCTGCCTGCTTACTGGAAAAAATACTGGATGATCGTATTGCAATGGCCGATGAAACTATTGCTGCTCCTGCTGCTTTTGTCATTCATCGACCCCAGGCCATCTTCCTGGGGAATCAGGGCAAAGCATATCGATTTCAGGCCTTATTTCTTCATGCTTGCGCTCATGGTTCCGCTGATCGCACTGGCTTCCACGCAGGCTCATTTTCTGAATGCCTATCCGAAACTCAGGAACGTTGCTTTTATTACTGCGCATACTCACGCTTCATGGATATGGAGATTGCTGTACGAGATATCCTATGGACTTGATTTCATTTCCATAGAAGTTTTTTTCAGGGGATTGCTGGTGCTGGGCTTTGTGCGTTTTGCCGGCGAAGCAGCTATCCTGCCTATGGCGGCTTTTTATTGCAGCATCCATTTCGGCAAACCGCTGGCGGAATGCATTTCTTCCTATTTCGGCGGACTGATCCTGGGCATTATTGCTTACCGCACCCGGTCGATTGCAGGAGGGCTGCTGGTGCATCTCGGCATCGCCTATCTCATGGAGCTGGGAGGCTATCTGGGTAATTATTATTTTAATGGCCGGTGAGGGTTCACCAGCCATTAAAATCGCTACGGCTCATAAGCCGGATTCTGTTTCAATCCATCATTTATCTAGTCCCGTCATTGCTGACGGGATCAAGCTGCCCACCCTCCGGCGTATCGCCTGGGGCGATATCGGACGGACAGTCCTCAAC
>CAYYZJ010000468.1:0-2548 GCA_964475615.1 uncultured Flavitalea sp.
TCCGGACTGAAGCTCGAATATGCGATCGTGCAGATATACAGCAAGGACGCGGGACAAAGAGATGTGGAGATCGGATTCAATGTCGGGCAAGGAACCCAGGACATCGGATTCCGCAATACGATCAATATTCTATTCAACAGCATTCCTGCCGTTAAAGTAACCCTGCATATCAAAGATGATGACGGTTCTCCGGCCATGGCTTCTTTCCTGTTCACCGATGGTGTGGAAAGAATTCCAGACGACAGCGTCAAGAGCGATATGCGGTTGTCGAAAGCTCAGCAGAATCTGAGATCGAAATTCAATACTGACGACAAAGTTCCTTCCAGGCTTGTAGGCATCTATCCGCTTCCTTCCAGGCGAGTGGCTGCCTATGATGAGTATCCTGATTTTTTCTTTCAGCCGCAGATCTATCGTTCGGATGGAGAGCACCTGATGCTGCCTCCCGGCAGATATAATGTAACCCTGAAACGCGGCCCTGAATACATCACGCAGACAACGCAGCTTGTAATTCCATCCGGTGTAAAAGAATATGATGCCGGCTTTCAGCTCAGGCGATGGATCAATATGTCGAAGCTCGGCTGGTACTGTGCGGATCACCACATCCATGCAGCAGGATGCAGTCATTATGAAAGCCCGGAGGAAGGCGTTAAGCCCCTCGATATGTGGCGCCAGGCCATCGGGGAAAATATGAATGTGGTGGCTGTACTGGCCTGGGGCCCGAGCTGGTATCATCAGAAAATGTTTTTTACCGGAAAGGACGATCCGCTTTCCACTGCAAAAAACATTATGCGCAACGATGTGGAAGTTTCCGGCTTTCCTTCATCGCATGCAGGCCATATCGTATTGCTGCGGTTGAAGGAAGATGATTATCCGGGCACCACATTGATCGAGCAATGGCCAAGCTGGACATTGCCCATCCTTAACTGGGCCAGATCGCAGAATGCAGTAACCGGATATGCGCATTCGGGATGGGGACTGGAACCGGTAACTCCCACCAATGATCTGCCCAATTATGTGATGCCGAAAATGGATGGCATCGGTGCGAATGAATACATCGTTACCGTTACACAAAACGCAGTCGATTTTTACAGCGCCGGCGACACGCCTGCTCCCTGGGAATTGAATATGTGGTATCATTCACTTAATTCCGGCTTCAGGGTGAGGCTGAGCGGCGAAACGGATTTTCCCTGCATATTCGACGAGCGGGTAGGAATGGCCAGAAGCTATTTCAAGCCCGATGGAAAACTCAGCTATGACAGTTATGTGGATGCGATCAAAAAAGGCCGGTCATATATCTCTGACGGATATTCGCACATCATTAATTTTTCCGTAAACGGACTGGAAGCAGGAACGAACGACAGCCAGTTGAATCTGAAAAAAGGAGAAACCGTAAAGATAGAAGCCGCAGTAGCAGCCAGCCTTGCTCCGCAACAGGATGAGGCCGGCGCTGCCATCGCCCAAAGAAAACTGACGGAGCAGCCATACTGGAATATTGAACGGGCGCGTATCGGAACCACACAGCAGGTTAAAGTGGAACTGATCGTAAACGGAGTGCCTGTTGACAGTACAAAAATTACTGCCGACGGCAAATGGGAGAACATCTCATTCAATTATCCGGTTACTCGCTCCTGCTGGGCTGCCTTGAGAATATTTCCCAGCTCGCATACCAATCCGGTATTTATTATTGTCGACGACAAGCCCATCCGCGTTCGCCAAAGCGCGGAATGGTGCAGGCAGGCAGTGGATCAATGCTGGAAGATGAAACAGGACAATATCCGCCCCGAAGAGCGTGAAGCGGCAGCAGCAGCGTACAATAAGGCCCGAAAGGTTTATGATGAAATTATCCGGGAAGCTGCGGATTGATGCGTTTGTGAGCGATTTGTTAAACCTGTATCCGGAATTTTTCCGAAAGCCCTATCTTCACACAATAATTAATCGGCTTTAATTATGAAAACTGTTCTCGCAGGTTTATTGCTCCTCGTTTCAGGTTCAGTGTTCGCGCAGCAAACGGTGACCGAAAAATTTCAAAAGATCAATACCATTCAGGAAGCACAGCAATTCGTCGATGCCAATCCGGGGCTTAAACCGGCCATACTCAAGCTGACCTTAGGAAAGGATACATCACTAATCGATAAACGCTTGTTGCGTCAAAACAAGGGTGATATTTTTTCCGTCGGCTATGTTACTTACAAGGTCATCGATGCAACACAATCCATCCAGTTCAGGGCCAACTATGTTTTCCTCGACGGTTCTTCATTAACGCCTGCACAGGTCGACAGTCTCAGCAAGATCATTATCGCAAAAGCTTCTGCGGGCGCTCCGATGGAGCAGCTTTCCGATCAGTACACGATGGACGGCAACACCACGCATGGCGATACCGGCTGGTTCTTCGGCCCCGAAATGATGCCTGCAGAATTCCAGGATGCCGTTCAGAAGCATAAAACGGGCGAAGTGTTTTCAGTGGATGTACCCGACAAGCAATGGCATTATATCGTGAAAAAAACATACGACGACCAGGAAAAGAAAGAAGCGACCATCCTGCGTGCGA
>CAYYZJ010000469.1:0-3045 GCA_964475615.1 uncultured Flavitalea sp.
ATTTGATTGTCATTGCCAGTAGCTCTGTTTTTTTCAATCCATAATCCTCCATCCCAGGGATCGATACTTTCAAAATATTTGTACCCGATATTTATTAAACCATGTTTTGTACCCTTAAGCTTTGCCATAGCCCAAAACCAAATATCATCTCCAAAAGGCGCCACCTTGCTAAACAATTCATGATTAACACATCGTTCATCTAAAGAATGGGGGGGATAAAGTATCCCACATACTCCCGTAGGAAATATTCGATTCTCATTTTCAATACTATTGATATCCTTTCGCCACTCTTCGTAGGGTATGATGGACTTATTTTGGTCGAGGCAGATTTCATGTGCCCTAAAAGCATAAATTCTAGTTGGATCTTTAACATACGCTTCTTTCAGCTTCTCAAACCAATTTGCAGGATAATAAACATCATCATCCACTGTAATCAACACATCATTGGGAAACTCTTTTAAGGCAGGGATCAGTTTTTTATACGATTTAATATCATCACAAAATTTAATTTCCAAACCAAACCTTGTTAATTTTTTTAAAGTTGATGGAACGGTTGTATCATAGGCCAACCAAAGAATGATCTTATCAGGAGGTACAGTTTGCTTAAGCAAAGTGGCAATTGCATATGGAGCTGATTTCTTAATGCGTTTACCGTAACTTGTAAGAGTTACAATAAAAAGTGGATTTCTATCATTTAACAATGGAAGTTTCTGCACCCCGGATAAACGCTTTCTTAATGCAAATCGAAATTTTCTATACAGAATAATTACACCATAGGGTAACACAACAATAAGAATACTTTTAATTCTTTCTTTTAGCATTTTTTAAAAAACTTAAAGAAGATTTTTTTTCAAAGTCGATTTTTATAATGCGCTGTATTGTATCTGATATGCTTAACGGGCACGCCGGCTACAATTTCGAACGGTTCAACATTTCTGTTCACAAAGGAATGGGCGCCGATTATGGCATTGTTTCCAATCGTTAGACCATCTTTAATAAATACATAATCACCAATCCACACTTCATCCCCGATGACGGTGTCATTTTCTGTTTCCAGCAATACCGGGTGCTGGTCATCAGTGGTGGGTCGCTGCAGATCATGCGACTTCGCAGTGATATGAACAAATCGCCCGATAGCACAATGTCGCCCAATCACGATTTTACTGGTCTTGCCGGTATCAATCCTCGACCCTTCATTGATATAAGTAAATTCACCTATCGAAATATTTCCCTCAAATGAAACATTATAAAACCGTACAGTCTGGGGAAATTGAAATTTTTCATAAATCCTTTCCCGTCGGTATTGTAATGCTATTTGATAAACGGAAAATGCTATTTTTTTCAGCAAAGATTTAATATACTTTATCAGCATAATAAATAGGAGAATTTAGAATAAAATTTGCACTCAAAGATATATACATATTTTATCATATCACTTTAGTTCAACCTCTCACCTGATAAAACATTTCAGAAGTATTTCAAATTATAATCTCTATTACATCTGATTACTTAAATCTTTAGATCTAATTCTATTTACAAATTCTGAAAAAAGTTTTACAAGTTCCCTAGCAGCGGAAATTTTGAATAATAAGGTCAAGAAAATATAGAGTACAATAAATAAAATTCCACCTAAAAAAAGACGAAAAAAATCAAGTTTAATAATACTTAGTTGATCTACAGACCAGGTTATAAAAGCTGCTATAAATGCAAATATTAAAATCACTAACATTGATTTTAATTGCCCTAACATATTTTTTCTTAATTCATTTCCTACAATAAGTTCATTTAGTAAAAAAGATAAGAAAAAATAACTCATTTCCAAATAAATTAAGGGATACATACCATATCTGTAGACAATGAAAATACACAGGCCTAAAACTATTCTTTTAATTAGCTCCAACCGAAATAATAAGGCAGCTTTCCCTCTTGCGTCTAACACATTGCTATTATAAAAAACAAAAGGTTGTATCATGCCCTCAATACACAAAAGCTGAAAATAAGGAACCGCCGGAACCCATTTGTCAGTAAACAAAAAACGAAACAACGGTTCAGCCATCACTATCAAAAAACAAAAAAGTGGTGCGAGAATATAAAATATTTGTTGTGAAACTTTAATGTAAGCCTGATATAACTTGTCTTTTTCATCTTGCAGTCTGGAAAATACCGGTAATGTGACATTTGAGAGTGCATTCGCAAATGTTTCAACCGGAATTTGTTTCAGCGCATTAGCCCTTGAATAAAGACCTAACTGAACAGGAGTATAAACCTTTGCTATGACAAAATTAAAACTATTTTGAAAAAGCATTTTCATCATTTGGGCTCCCATATGATTACTTCCATAAAAAAAATGCTTTTTAAAAATTTTTGAATCAAATACAAGCTCTGGCTTCCAACTAGAGCGGATCCACAATTGTATGGTTAAAAAAAAAGCAGTTGTTAATTGTGATCCAACGATGCTCCAAACTCCATAATTGTTCAATGCCATAATTACACCAGTTAAACCACCTGCCAAAATAGAAGGAATTTGAATTGTAAGGTGTTTCTTAAACTTAAATTCCATAACAAGTTTAGTAACCTGAATAATTGCAAAAGAACGGATAACAATAATGAACCCTATTACCCTAAGCAACTTAGTAAAAATGGGAATTTTGAAAAAAACTGCCAGACCGGGAGCTGAAAAAAACAAAATTAGATAGACAAGTACACTTATTAATAAATTACCAAGAAAAACTACAGAATAATCAACTGGTTTTGGATTCTTGGTACGTATCAATGAGTTTGCTAATCCCCCCTCCATAACAACCTGTGCAATAGATACAAATACCATAACAATTCCTACTGTCCCAAAATCATTTGGCATGAGCAACCTTGCTAATATCGTGGAAATAATAAAGTTGATTACCTGGATACCGAGTCGCTCAATCATCACCCAAAAAACCCCAGTTACAGTAGTTGTTTTTAAATCACTCATTTAAATGAATAGATGTAAAAATTTGTTCGATCAACAATTAATTTTAGAATAGTAAGTAAGCCATTACCTTGATT
>CAYYZJ010000470.1:0-4262 GCA_964475615.1 uncultured Flavitalea sp.
TGGTGAATAATAAGATGATCGTGTATTATACCGACGATCACAACAAGCTGCGCATCCAGGTAAGGCAGGGCATTGCCCGCATACTGGTGGAGAATATCCTGTTTGGGGACGATCTCGGCGAATTTGCAGCCAATCAAACCCTGCTCGACCTTCCCCAATGGCTGACCGACGGCTATATCGAATACGTTGCCGAAAACTGGAACACCGATCTCGACGACCAGCTTAAATCGGCCATGCTCTCGGGCCGCTACAGCAATTTTTACAATATGGCCTTTGAAAAACCTAACCTTGCCGGTCATGCGTTCTGGTATTATTTCGCCAACAAATACAAAAAGGAGAACGTAACCTATTTTCTATACCTGGCCAGGGTTTACCGCAACCTCAACAGTGCCGCACAGCGGGTGTGCAAGAAAAAATTCAAGGAAGTGCTGAAGGATTTCATGGCCGAAGAAGAAGAGAAATATGAAAAGGATATCCGCGGCAGGCGCAATTTTCCCAAGGGTACCATCTCTGTTGTGGAAGAGATCAATGACAATAAAAATTTTTTCCGCTTCTCGCCCAATCCCGCTCCGCGCAGCCAGACATACGCGGTGGTTGAGTTCAACCACGGTCAATATTGCGTGGTGCTGCATGAAAATTTTGTGAACAGGAAGATCCTGCTGAAGAGCGGGGTTCGCACCAATGAAAAACAGATCAACCCGCATTACCCGATGATCGCCTGGGACGGAAAAGGAACCAGGCTGGCCGTACTGTACTGGAAAGAAGGCAAGATCAGGTTCTTTGTGTATGATGTAGTGAGAAGATATAAACGCGATGCGCAGGATATGCCCATGTTCGACCAGGTGCAGGATATGAAATACATGCTCAACGATCATACGCTTATCCTGAGCGCCGTAAAGAACGGGCAGTCCGACATCTTCGTGTATGATATCAGCAAGCAAAGCGCAGAACAGATCACCAATGATGTTTATGACGACCTGGATGCTACGTTCGTAACATTCCCCAACAAAACCGGCATCATCTATTCTTCCAATCGCCCTTCTGCCAATGCGCCGACCGGAGATACGGTGCTGCCTTCGAACAATCATTACAATATTTTCCTGGTCGATAACTGGAACAGGACCGAGTTCAAACAGATATCCCAGCTTACACGGCTGAAATACGGCGATGCCCGCTATCCCATGCAGTATAATAATTTTCATTTCACTTTCGTGAGCGATGAAAACGGTATCGCCAACCGCTATGCCGGATTTTTCACTACCCAAAGGGCAGGCATCGATACGGTATACAAGATCGGTGAGGAAGTGCTTCATAATCCCGACCCGAAAGAGCTGGATTCGGTATTGAGCGCACAGCATAAAACAGAACCCGATACCCTTTATACTTTTTCCATCACCAACGATTCCGCGTATGTGTTTCCCATCACCAATTACCAGAGCGGATTGAAAGAAACCAAGATTGCGGGCGACAATGGCCAGGTGAGCGAAGTAAGGCAGGAAGGCGATCTGAAATTCCTATATAAGTTGAAGGTAGATGAAAGCGCATTGAAAAAAAGGAATATCAATCCGCGCCTTACCGATTTCAGGAGAGCAACGCTGACGGCTGCGCAATTGTCGGGCGGACAGGCCCTGCAGATCCAGCAAAGGCCCGATACTTCCAAAAAGCAACCTGATTTTTTTGAAAGCGAATTCGACAAGGAGAAAAAAGATACTTCGGTCTCCAGGCCGGTAACTGAAGAAGCGCCCAAGGAAGAGCCGCTGATAAAAAAGGCCAAGCTGTTCGATTACCGGTTCAAGTTTTCGGCACAGAGCTTTACTGCCGGATTCAACAATGATGTGCTGATCAACAAGTATCAGCCATTTACCGGTTCATTGCCCATCAACCTCGGCGGACAGGAAGCTTTCAATGCCATGTTCAAAGCTGCTGTCTTCGATCTCTTTGAAGACCTCCGTTTCTCCGGCGCTATAAGGCTGCCTTTGTTTGGAGGCATCAGCGCCAATCCGGTAGGGGGAGGCAGCAGCAGCACCAGCATTTTCGTTCCCGCCAACTCTTCTTTTTTTGATGGCGGCGGCGAATGGTATGCCAGGGTGGATTACCTGAAAAAGCGTTTCGACTATTCGCTGATCTATTACCGGATGACGGATGTGGGCGTGGTCGGCGCTCCGGCCGACACCACCGGAGACCTTTATCCTTTCGACGCCAAATATTACACCAACCTCTGGCAGGCAGTGATCAAATATCCTTTCGACAAGGTCAGGAGCCTTCGCTTATCCCTCGGCGTTAGGACGGACAAAGTGAAGCTGCGGCCTGACGGCTCTGCTCCCTTCATCGATACTTTGGCGCTGAAATCGCCGGATGTCAATAAAAAAACATTTGCCCTGGTTCATCTGGAATATGTGTTCGACAATACTATTATGAAGGCCACCAATATCTGGAACGGCCTGCGGTATAAAGTGTACCTGGATTACAATATGCAGATGAACAAACCCGACCACGGGGAGGGCCGCAAAATGCTGAACTTCGGGTTCGATGCCAGGCACTATTATCCCATTTACCGCAATTTCATCTGGGCTGTACGGGCAGCAGGCGATTTTTCATGGGGCAATCAAAAGATCGTGTATTACCTGGGTGGAACCGATGGATGGCTTTTTCCGAAAGCATATCAGTCGCCTACGGCTAATCCCAATGCGGATTATGCTTATCAATCGCTGGCGGTGAATATGCGCGGATTCAAGCAGAATATTGCCAACGGTAATAATGCCGTAGTCATCAACAGCGAGCTCAGGCTTCCTGTGTTCACCACTTTATTCAATAAGCCCATCAATAATGCCTTCCTGCGCAATTTTGAAGTCATACAATTCTTCGATCTCGGATCAGCATGGGACGGCAAGTTCACCAAGCTGGCAAGGCCTACGCAATCCTATCCGCCTGATGAAAACGCCGAAGTGGTGGTATTGCAGAAAGCGGGAGGCATCGGGCCGTTTGTAGGCAGCTATGGATTCGGCGCGCGCAGCACCCTGCTTGGTTATTTCCTGCGTTTCGATGCCGGATGGCAGATGAATACTTTCTTTAAGCAAAAGCCCGTGCTGGCTGTTTCGATGGGGGTTGACTTCTGAATCGCGGATTTCGCGGGATTGAATTTGGATTCCGGGGATTGGATTTCGCGGATTTATTTTATGCCCTTGATCATATTTTCCAGCGCTGCAATATGCTCGTTGAATGCTTTTTCGCCGGCCCGCGTAATGGAATAGGTGGTATTGGTTTTGCGGCCGATAAAACCCTTGTGCACTTTGATGTATCCGTTTTCCTCCAGGTTAATGAGATGTGAAGCCAGGTTGCCGTCCGTCAGCTCCAGCAATTGCTTCAGGTCGTTAAAGCTCACTTCGTCATTCATCATCAGTATGCTCATCACCCCCATCCGGATGCGGCTGTCGAAAACTTTATTCAGATTTCCAATCGGGTTCTTCATTCCATGCTCCGTTTATCATATTTCGACCACATGATCACTCCATATATAATATGCAGCACGCCGAATCCCAGGGCCCAGCAATACAGGCTGTACTCGACATAATATATATTGATTAATCCCAGCGCGATTTCCAGAAGTCCAAGATAACGTATATCGCGCAAAGTATATTTGCTGGCATTTACCAGTGCCAGTCCGTAGAACACAAGGCAGGCCGGGGCCACAAACTGCCATTCGTTATGATACAATAATCCGCCGGCAAACAAACCTCCTGTTCCCAATGGAATGGCCAGGTTCGTCAGCAGCTTCTTTGAAGTATGATCCCATACCGGCAGGCCGTTCTTCCTAGCCTTTCTCCACGTAAAATAAAAGGCAGAAGCCAGTGCACAGACCATTACAGCAAGGGCAAGCAGCACCAGGTTGGTAAGCAGCGTGCCCGGATCATTGCGCAACAAATTGATCCATCGATAAGCAATCCATGAACCGGCCAGTGCGCATATACCGGCCGACACGCCGCTTAGTCCGCTCAATGAAATGAACCGGGAAGACCTTTCCATGATCCGCTTGATGTCCTGCAATGTTTCCAGGGAAGAAGGCTGGGTATCCATAAAAGCACTTTGAAGAGCAAAGTAAAGAAAAGGTCCGGTATTTGCAAAAAGGCAGAAGGCAAAGGGGGAAGGTAGGAGGTGGAAGGCGTAAGGTGTGAGGTGAAAGCCTTCTGCCTCCCGCCCTTTACCTTCCGCCTTATGCCTTACACCTTCAACCTCCTACCCTTTGCCTTTCACCCTTTTTTCTT
>CAYYZJ010000471.1:0-2443 GCA_964475615.1 uncultured Flavitalea sp.
TACCGCACCGCAATAACTTCTCCATGCTTTATGACTGATATGGGCCAATGAAGTGTTATTTAACTTAATTTCTCCTTTCTGTGGTTCATAAAATTTCAGTAACAATTTCAGTAAAGTGGTTTTGCCGCTGCCGCTAAGACCGACAATGGCGGTTGTTTTGCCTTTAGGAATGTAAAGGTTGATGTTGTGAAGTACAGGATCATTGCCGGCGCCAGGATATGCAAAGCTGAGGTTGGAAAAAATAATAGCGGCATTGTCTTTTTTTTCATGATGAAGATTTTCGGAATCCGGATAATTGAAATTATATTCAGATGGCAGAACAGGCTCCATCCTTCCTCCGATTAATTGTCTGGCAAAAGAAGCCGGTAATTCTTCCAGAAAATATTTGCCTGCCGGTTCTTCATCTTCCATACTATGAATTTCATTCAATCTTTCCATGCTAATCCTGGCGTTCTGCCAGCTTTGTATAAAACCGATCATCTGCTCAATCGGGCTATTTAATTGCCCGATGATATATTGCACCGCCAGCATTGTACCTAAGGTCATTTGTCCGTCAATAACTGCTTTAGCTGATAAAAATGTAATAAGTATATTTTTGCTTTCATTGATAAAAAAAGCGCCTGCCTGTTGCCATTGATTTAAGGACAGCCCTTTCATATTTAACTTGAACAATCTGGCCTGCAGTCGTTCCCAGGCCCATCGCATGGGTTTTTCTATACCGTTTAATTTTATGTCCTGCATTCCCTGTACCATTTGAATGGTAGCGCTTTGCTCGCGGGCGGCGATATCAAACCGTTTGTAGTCCAATATTCTTCTTTGCCTGAGAAATATGATCACCCATGCGGAATATAAAATGCTGGCCGCAACAAATACTGCAAATATGTAAGTATTGAATACAGCAAGCACAATAGAAAAAACGACGAGATTAATCAGTGAAAACAGTACATTGACAGACGAACCGGTAAGGAAGGATTCTATTCGCTGATGATCGTTCATACGTTGAAGGATGTCGCCTGTCTTTTTACTATCGAAAAAGGCGACCGGTAATTTCATCAGTTTAATAAGAAAATCAGTAAGGATAGAGATATTGATGCGGGTGCTGATATGCAATAAAATCCAGCTTCGGACAAAATCAATGATCAGTCTTCCTGCAAATAGGGCCAACTGAGCCAGCAATACGATATAAACAAAATTCATATTAGCCGTATTGATCCCTACATCTACCACGCTTTGAGTAAGGAAAGGAAGTATCAATTGCAGGATACTGGCAACGCCGAGACCTACAAATAATTGAAAGAGCAATTTCTTATAAGGCAATATGTAATTGAAAATATTTTTAAAGGCCAGGCCGGTCGGTCGGTCCTCTTCCTGTGCATCTTTCTTTTCATAAAATAGGGGAGTAGGTTCTAAAATCAAGGCAATCCCTTCTTCCTGGTTGTTTGAACTATCGCTAATCCAATGATCCTGGAATTGCTTTACTGGATATTGTAACAACCCTTTTGCCGGATCGGCAATGAAAAATTTATTTTTTTTGATTTTATATAAGACAATAAAATGATTTTGATTCCAGTGAAGAATGCAGGGAAGTAATGCATCATGGACAAGCGCCTTGAGGGTAAGCTTTACTGCTTGCGTTCTGAATCCGATGCTTTCTGCGGCTTCGCTGATACCTAAAATATTCACTCCTTCTTTTCCGATTTTTGCTTTATACCGCAGATCCTGTAAAGAAACACTTTGTCCGTAATGAAGAGCTATCATCTGCAAACAGGCAGGTCCGCAGTCCATGGAATCATATTGGTCGCGAAATTGAAAACGCATTTTATCCGTTCACGTTTTAAATGGAATAGTAACTTTGGCGTTCATTAGTTCAGATATTTGCTGATGGCTGTTTTTAATTCCGGATCGCTAGGTCTCGGGGCGTCCTTCATCAGTATTATTCCATTCCTGTCAGCAATGATATATCTGGGAATCGTGTATCCGTTGTCGCTGTTAAAAATGTTTGTTAAAATATCCTTTTTTAATTTCTCATTAGCCAGTATATTAAGTCCGCTAAGGTTGAATGCGTAGATGTTCTTAATCCAACTGCTGCTCACTGTTTTCTCATCCATTGATATATAAACCCTGGCAATATTTCTTCGGCGAAAGAATGAATCGATCTGATCGTTATACCTGAATTCTTTCTTACAGGGAATGCACCAGGTGGCCCATAAATCAACATAGATTAAATTGCAATTGCCCGCGGACTTAAATATGTCTCCCAGCTTTTCAAACCGGTCGGATGAATCGATTATTATTCTGTTAGCGCCGGAATCGCGCCTGCCGGCATTTTCAGTATTATGCAAAAGCAGTTCAATTTCTTTCAGGAAAGGGCTTTCGGGAAAAAAATATTGAAAGGCAATATAGTCTTCATGCTGCAGCGCTTCGGGGAAAATACCCGCTATTG
>CAYYZJ010000472.1:0-6663 GCA_964475615.1 uncultured Flavitalea sp.
CTGGCATTCTGCGATACCCTTCTTCCAAATTCCGAAAAGCTCATCAGCAATACATCCTGAAAGCGGTTATTGGCTTTGAGGTCGGCGGTAAATGCTTTTATCGCGTCGCTCATTTCAGTAAACAGCCGCTGCTGCTGCGCCTGCTGGTTCACATGCGTATCGAAACTTCCCAACGACACATAATACACCTGGGTATTGATATCGGAAAAAATGAGAGAAGCAATGGTCTGCAGGCTTTTACCCAGCTCGGTTTTGGGATACTGCGCCGCAGAAGGATGCAATCTGCTTTGCTGATAAATATAATCGGCGCTCGATAAAGCAGAGGCCATGGTCTTGTAAAGATAATCTACCGGCTGCTCTTCCGCCTGCACGGTGTGGCCTGACAACAGATCCTTGAAATATTTTTCGTGGCTGGTATCATACAGTCGCCTGGGGTCTTTCAATGCCAGTCCTTTCATTTGTTTTCCTTTCAGCGCGAGGCTCAGCACATCATCGATCTCCAGGGCCTGAGTAGGTTTATCGCATCCGGAACATTGCGCATCCAGGTAACGGCCCAGCCATCCGGTCTGCAGGTATTCATTGCCGTCGCTCGCCGTTTGCCAGATATCCATGCTCCGGAAATGAGAGCGGTCGGGATTGGGATAGCCTACGTTGTTGAGAATGCCCAGGCTGCCGTCGTCATACAATTCCTTCAATGCCGTTAATGCCGGATGCAGGCCGGCTTCATCGGTCAATAACAATGATTTTTCTTTAACGATGCCCAGTCCCGGCCGCGAGCGGTAATAAATATCATTTCGTACAGGGATAACCGTATTCAGTCCATCGTTGCCGCCGCTCAACTGTAATACCACCAGCACTCTATTGCCGGGCGGAACCATGCCGGGCCTTTCAAAAGCCTTGAGGAACCTGGGCAGCAAAAGAGAGGCTGTGGCCAGGGAACCCGTTTGTATGAATGTTCTGCGTTTGATTAACATGCCTTTTATTTATGCTGAACGCATAACGCTTAACGCGTAACGCATTTATGTATTCATCTGCGTTAAGCGTTACGCGTTCAGCGTTCGGCGTTTAACACAATTGGTATTCCGGGGTGCTCATCAATTGAATGGTTGTGGTTTTGATAAAGCTTTCCCGGCTGCCTGCATCGATATAAGACTTCATGACGCCTTCATTAACGGATGGTCTTGTTTGAAGCACCAATCCGGCAATAGCGGCAAACAGGTCTTCGCGCGGCGTTTTTTCAAATTTTTTGATGTATGCATCCCAGTTGATCGTTGCCCTGATCATTTGTGCCATCTGCCTTTTCTGCATCATTCCCATCATCTGATCATCATCGTCCTTGGGTTTTAACTGAACCTCATCCGAAGCATAAATGATCTGCGGAATGCGGAGCCGGAACATGAGGCTGGAACTGTCGATCCAGTTAGTGCCTCCCGGCCATCCGGCAACATTGGGCGGATAAAACAACAACTGCCCAAGCAGCCGCTGCACCAGCAATTGCACTTCTTCATTTTCCATCTGCATGGGCAATATCCTGCGAATGCCGACCAGCAGCTCTACCGGCGATTTGATATGGCAGGCGATATTCTGCTGGTCATAAAACCAGTTGTTGGTAAAAATAGCTTCCATCAACGATTTGATATCATAACTGCTCTGATAAAACCGGTCGGCAAGATGAGCGATCCTGGATTCATCGGGTTGGTCATTGACAAAAAAGCGATAAATCTTCGTGCATATAAAACGGGCGGTCTGTTTCTGTTCGAGTAAAATATTCAGCACATCATCCCCGTCAAAGCGGCCTGTTTTGCCCAGTATCGTTTTATTGCCATCATCATGCTGAAAGCGGCGGAACACAAACTCGCCCTGCAGGTTGGCGCCCCAGCCGGTAAAAGCACGGGCAGCTTCCTTCACATCATCCTCAGTATAATGACCGCGGCCCATGGTAAACAATTCCATCACCTCACGGGCAAAATTTTCATTGGGATGATCCTTTTTATTTTGATTGTTGTTAAGAAAATTGATCATGGCAGCACTCTTGCTCACTTCACGAAGCAGGTCGCCGAAATTGCCGAGGGCATTTTTACGGATAATATCCAGCAGGAGCTGCTGGTAAAAAATATTGATATTGCGCGAGGCAAAATGGCCATGCCAGAACAGCGCCGTCTTTTCGCGGAGCTGCGCATCGCTGTCCACCATTTCATTCAGCCAGGCCAGGTTCAGGCTTTTGATATCCTGCACCGATTGCTTGCGGAATTCTTTTTTCTGCTCGGCAGTAAGGTCATTCTTCTGCATCCTGGCCACATCGCCCACACCCATGATCAGGCCTTTGAACATATTGTCGGCAACATCGATATATGCGGGGGATTTGGAAGAAGCTTTTATCAGGGCTTTGAACAGGGATTTCTGGGAAGCAGTCCCCAATTGATCAATGTCTTCGGCCATAGGGCCAAATCCGGCCCTCCACATCAGGTGCTGGTTCTTCAACTGGTTGGTGATCGTCATCCGCCGGTTTTGCCTTTTGACCAGGATCAGTTGCCGGGGTTTAAAGCAGGTTAGAAAATAAGGCCGGCCAGTTCCAGGATGGCCAGCCTCTGCGGCCTCGCTTTTGTGAAAAGAACCGGTTTAATGGTTAATGAAATATCATGCAAATTTGTCCGGATGTAAAAATGGAAAAGAAAAAAGCATAAACGCCGCCGCCCGTTTCATTTCACAAACATTTATGTTAAGCGAAATAAAAAATCGGTATGCCGGTTCAAAAAATCGGCATAGCCATGCAGCGTTTCGTATAGGCTTAGCTGATAGAAGAAGCCCCGAAATAAGGAAGCAGCACTTCCGGCAGGCGGATGGCGTCGGAGGTTTGATGATCTTCCAGCAGGCAGGCTACGATGCGGGGCAGCGCCAGCGAGCTTCCGTTGAGGGAATGCAGCAACTGGGTTTTACCCGCGGCATCTTTAAAGCGGATCTTCATGCGGTTGGTCTGGAAGCTTTCGAAATTGCTTACCGAGCTAACCTCAAGCCATTTGTCCTGCGCAGCGCTGTACACTTCAAAATCATAAGTGAGTGCGGGAGTAAAGCCCAAATCGCCTCCGCAAAGTTTTACGATGCGGTAAGGAAGCTCCAGCGATTGCAATAATCTTTCTACATGGCCCACCATCTCCTCCAGCGTTTCATAGCTTTTTTCGGGATGAACCAATTGAACGATCTCCACTTTATCGAACTGGTGAACCCGGTTCAATCCCCGCACATCCTTTCCATAGCTTCCGGCTTCCCTTCTGAAGCAGGGGGTATAAGCGGTCATCCTGATGGGAAGCTCGCTTTCTTTTACTATCGTATCGCGGTAAATATTCGTTACCGGAACTTCGGCTGTGGGTATCAGATAGTATTTGTCTTCGGTCACAAAATACATCTGCCCTTCCTTGTCAGGCAACTGTCCTGTACCGAAGGCCGAATCGGCATTCACGAGGTGCGGAGGCTGGTATTCGGTATAGCCGGCCGCTGTATTGTAATCGAGGAAATACTGTATCAATGCGCGCTGCAGCCTGGCCCCCTTGTTGATGTACAGGGGAAATCCGCTGCCGCTGATCTTATTGCCCAGCTCGAAATCGATGAGATTATATTTTTTGGCAAGATCCCAATGCGGAACAGCTCCTGCAGGCAGGCTGGGTTTGCTGCCGCCTTCACGCACCACTACATTATCGGCCGCCGATTTACCCGGGGGAACGAGCGGAGACGGAAGATTGGGCAGTGTAACCAGCGCTTCATTCAACTGCGTTTCGATTGCAGTCAACTGAGCGGCAACAGGCTGCTGTAAAGATTTCAGCGAAGCCACTTCCTGCTTTTTATTTTCTGCCGTTTCTTTTTCTCCTTTGGCCATCAACTGTCCTATTTCCCGCGAAGCGGCATTGACCTTCGATTGAATGGTATCCGATTCCAACTGCAGTTTCTTGCGTTGTTCATCCAGTTCAATGATCCTGTCCACCAGATGCAGCTCTGCAAAATTTCTTATGGCCAGCCTTTCTTTAACCAGCTCCACGTTCTGCCGGATAAATGCCAGTTGTAACATGTTCAAAAATTTTGGCAAAGGTAATTTTTATAAAGAAACCAGGGAATAGAAAGCAGAGAACAGGAACTTCATTTCTTCTTCTGTTTTCTATTCACTATTTTTCTGATCAAAATCTTAACTTCATAAAAAACCTTTTATATGATCGACCCAACCATGATCACTACAAGCTTCGAGCTGAATGGATATAAGATCACAAGAAGCCTGGGCGTGGTGAGAGGCATCACCGTTCGTTCAAGAAGCTTATTGGGCAATATTGCCGGCGGACTTCAAAGCCTGCTCGGCGGCCGCCTGTCCATCTATGTAGACCTCTGTGAAAAGACCAGGGAAGAAGCTTTTCAGCACATGGTGCAGCATGCAGCCGAGCGCGGCGCCAATGCGGTTATCAATATGCGTTATGATGCCAATGAGGTGATGGATGGAGTAACGGAGGTGTTGGCTTATGGAACAGCGGTGGTTGCGGAAAAAGAGTGATACAGAATAGGGAAAAGCGCATGTCTCCTATTGTCTATTCTCTATTTTCTCTCTCAATCCCTGCAATCCGGGATGGGCCATGATCAGCAAAGCTAAAAAATCCTGCAATCACTAAATTTGCGCCATGGCAAACGTACAGGACGATCTGCAGGCGCGATGGTGGAACCTCGAAGCGAAATTGCTGGAGCGATTCGGAAAAAAACCCGATATGGAAGCCATTCTTTTTTTGATCGGGATCCAGGAGTTCGGGGAGATCAGGAAAAAATTCAGCAAGGAACAGAAACAAGACCTGATGCATGTTGCCGTTTGCAGCCTGTTTGCGCAAAGCGGATTTTATGAGCTGGAAAAAGTGGATGAAGACGGATGGCCGCATTACCGGCAACTGAAAGCATTGCCGGCCATGACCCTGGCCGAGCAGGAGAATTTTTTAAAAGATCATATCCTGCTCTATTTCGAGCGTATGGGATTCTGAACCGCCAAACTATAAACCAATCAACATGCTCCGCCTTCCCGTAATTTGCTCAGTCCTGATCATTCTTTTTTCATGCAATCCTAAATTATCCGGCGGCCTGCGCCGAAACGATCTTAAAAAAGATGTGGAACTGGTCACCGATAAAGGAACCATGGTCATCAGGCTGTCCGATTCCACACCGCTGCACCGCGATAATTTCCTGAAACTGGCAAAGCAGGGATATTATGACAGCATCCTGTTTCACCGCGTCATTGAAAATTTTATGATACAGGCCGGCGATCCCAACAGCAAACACGCCAGGCCGGGCGAAATGCTGGGCGAAGGCGATCCCGGATATACGATACCCGCCGAATTCAGGCCGGGCCTCTTTCATCATAAAGGCGTTATTGCCGCTGCGCGTACAGGCGATGACGTGAATCCCCGGAAAGCCAGCAGCGGAAGCCAGTTCTATATCGTTCAGGGAAAAATATTTTCAGATGCCAGACTGGATTCTGTGGAACGGTTCCGGCTGAAAGGCAGAAAAATTCCTGCGGAACAAAGAGCAGTATATAAAACCATCGGCGGCACTCCGCATCTCGATCAGAACTATACTGTTTTCGGAGAAGTGATCAAGGGACTGGATGTGGTGGATTCAATTGCAGCAATAAAAACAGACGCCAATAACAGGCCGTTGGAAGATGTGCGGATACTGAAGGCGAAATTGATCAAACGAAAATAGTTTCGTAATCTTGCAAACACTAAAACGGATATCATGAATTTCCCCGACAATCTTCACTACACCAAAGATCATGAATGGATTCGTATCGAGAGTGGCAACACGGCAATAATAGGCATCACCGATTTTGCGCAAAAGGAATTGGGTGATATTGTTTATATCGAAGTAGAGACTGTCGGCAAAACACTGAACGCAGGAGCGGTATTCGGCACGGTGGAAGCAGTAAAAACCGTGTCCGATCTTTTCCTTCCTGTTGGCGGAACCATCACCGAACTGAATCCGGCGCTGGCCAATTCGCCCGAGCTGGTCAACACCGATCCTTACGGCGATGGATGGATGATCAGGATGACGGTAAATGATCCTGCAGACCTGGCTAAACTGATGGATGCCGCCGCCTATACGTCGCTCGTAAGTTAAATTATTGTTTTTCACTTTCTACCTTAAAAAAAAGTTCCCTAAACTGGGACTTTTTTATTTTTTTGCAAAAAAGCAAACCATTGATCTCTCCGAAAAAATACCTGAGCAGGATTTATTTCCCTATTGCCTGGTCGCTGATCATACTGATCCTGCTCAGCCTTCCCGGTTCAGTACTCCCCAGTGAATCGAATTTCAAAATACCCGAGTTCGATAAATTCGTTCATCTGGTATTGTTCGGCGGATTCGTTTTTCTCTGGTGCCTTTTTTACAGCTCAAAAAAATATCCTCAAAAGAAAATGCTGCTGCTGTTTTTCTACATTTTTGCAATTGCCGTGATATATGGGATAGGAATGGAGTTCGCGCAAAAATACCTGATTCCGAATAGGGATTACAGTGAGGCGGATATCATTGCCGATATGATCGGAGCCGGCCTGGCCTACGGAATCAGCAATGTTACTTTGATTGACACAAAAAATAAGCCCCTGTAGAAACAGGGGCCGTAACCAAAACTAACTGCTTATGAGAAAA
>CAYYZJ010000473.1:0-1792 GCA_964475615.1 uncultured Flavitalea sp.
AGGACGGAAGGTCTTGTTGCAGCCAGCAAAGGCGATTTCGATGCAGGCTACGCATCATCCCCGGTAAAGCTCGAAGCGTTTTATGAAACGCCGATGGTTGCACATGCTACCATGGAGCCGATGAACTGCCTCGCGCATTGGAAAGACGATGCAGTTGAAGTCTGGGTTTCATCGCAGGGGCCTACGCTGGTAAAAAATGAATTGTCGAGGGTGTTCGGCATTTCGCAGGATAATGTCACAGTAAATATTTTATTCAACGGAGGAGGATTCGGCAGAAGGCTTTCCCAGGATTATGCCGTGGAAGCAGCAGGCATATCCAAAACGATCGGCAAGCCCGTGAAAGTGATCTGGACAAGAGAAGACGATACCCAGCTCGGCCCGTTCAGGCCAATGACTTTTTCTGCCATGAAGGCCGGGCTCTCGGCAGACGGGAAAGCCATCGCCTTTCAGCATAAAGTGATCTCACCATCCATCAATGCCTCGCGGAATGATAATTACGATAAGACCAAAGTAGATGGCGGAATGGTGGAAGGCATCAGCGACCAGAAATACGAGTTCCCGAACATGAAGAATTACTATGTATTTGCAGACACCCATCTTCCCCTGGCTCCCTGGCGGTCCGTAACGAGCTCTACCCTGGCTTTCGCCCATGAATGTTTTATCGACGAGATGGCGGTGGCTGCAAAAAAAGATCCGATGGCATTCAGGCTGGAGCTGCTTACCAAAGATTCAGATACCAGGCGCGTGCTGACCAAATTAAAAGAAGTATCCAATTGGGACAAGCCCCTGCCGAAAGGCTGGGGTCGCGGAGTTGCGCAATATGAATTTTTCGCAGGGCTGTGCGGGCAGGTAGTGGAAGTGGAAAAGCAGGCCGACGGTTCCATTAAAGTGAGAAAAGTATATGCCGTGATCGACCTCGGAACAGTGGTGAATCCCGATAATACCAAAGCGCAGGTGGAAGGAGCCATTGTGATGGCGCTGGTAGCTGCTACGAAAGATGCCATCACGTTTGAGAACGGAAAAGCAAAACAATCCAATTTTCACAATAACCGCATGCTTCGCATCAATGAAATGCCGGAGATAGAAGTGCATATTCTCGCCGAAGGCGGAACCGTGATCAAAGGGGTGGGCGAGCCTGGTCTTCCTCCGCTGGCCCCTGCACTGGCCAATGCCGTGTTTGCCGCAACCGGCAAAAGGATCAGGAAATTGCCGTTCGATCTGAGCATGAAAGGGTGAAGCTGAGCCGTTTCGTAGTTTTCCTGTCGGAGCTTTCGGACTTTCCGTTAACCGAACTTCATATCCCGGATTGTACAATTTATTGGAGCTTACCAACGGAAAAGACACCCTGCTTGCCGATACAACCATTCCTGCAGGAACCATCAGCCAGATCAGGTTGATGTTGTAGTAGACACGGTGAGGCTGCAGCATTAGTAATTAATGCAGAACATATTCGTAAAATTCCGCCGGCCGGCAGAATTTTCATTTAGTATCACGTAGTTATATAACCGAAAATAATAGGCTTCGCAGAAGGGTTGCCTGCCCTGCTTTTTGTTTCTATATTTATAAGTTGGTTGCCCTAAGTCTTAATCCTGTGATAACTAAATCCGTGAAGCACTATGAAACCGTCGCTACGCATTTTAATTCTTATTGCAGTCCTATACCCTTTTTCCACTAAGGCACAGTTGAATAACGGCGGCCTCGACGCATATTTCGGCGTGGATGCGGACACACGAAATAACTATGTGAAGTACGGAACGACTACGGGATTTATTGCTACCGATGACTGGTTTTC
>CAYYZJ010000474.1:0-6358 GCA_964475615.1 uncultured Flavitalea sp.
GTGAACAGCGTATTCCCTTCCATGACCTACCCTTCGCATACAACCATCGTAACCGGCGTTTGGCCTGTAAAGCATGGCGTATATTACAACAGCATGTTCGAGCCCAACGGCCCTACGGGGAAAGTATACTGGAACGACAGCTCCATTCACTCCCCCACCCTCTGGACTGCAGCCGATAAGCGGGGATTAAGAACGGCAGCCCTGTTCTGGCCGGTATCTGCGGATGCGCCTGTACGTTATAATATACCGGATGTCGGCAGCATGGGTGAGATCGTTCGCGAAAAATATGCAAAGCCATCAGGCCTTGTAGATACATTGAAAAAAGAAATCTTCGGAGGAATACCCAAAATAGATTACGGCAAGGATCATAATGTTGCACAGATAGCCGCCTATGTGATCCGCAAAGACCGGCCCAACCTCATGATGATCCATTTCTTTTCAGTAGATCATTACGAACACATGCAGGGAAGGCACGGCGATTCGGTAAGCGCAGCCATTGCCGATGCCGACAGCAGCGTAGGCATCGTGATCGATGCACTGAAGCAGGCAGGAATCTGGAATAAGACCGTGTTCATCGTTACCGGCGACCATGGATTTCTGGATGTAAAAACGAATGTGAATCCCAATGTATGGCTCGTGCAGGCCGGACTGATCACCGACGTGAAGAAAGACGAATGGAAAGCGCAGTTCTTTTCAGTCGGCGGCTCCAGCTATCTTTATCTGAAAGACAGGAACGATAAGGAAACACTGAAGAAAGTGGTGGACATCCTTAAAAATCTTCCTGAAAATGAAAAGCAGTATTTCCGTATTGTCGACAGGCAGCAGCTCCAGGCCGTTGGCGGCAATCCCGAAGTGGAATTTGCACTGAGCGGCCTCAACGGCGCTTCTTTCGGCAATGCCATGACCGGAGATGCCATCAGGCCGGGGCATGGAGGAACGCATGGCTACTATCCCGATTTCCGGGAAATACAAACGGGATTCATTGTCTATGGGCCAGGCATCAGCAAGGGCGCAACCATTGCATCGATGAACTTGAGGGATATTGCGCCATTGATTGCAAAGGTATTGGGGATTGATTTTCCTACTGCAGACGGAAAAGCGCCGGACGGAGTGCTGGGTGAATAAGGATACGATTTTCTTTGTTCATGCCAACTCCGGTTCTTCAGGAATGTGGAGAAAACAATGTCTTTCAGAACAGCTTTCCGGATACCGGCTTATCAGAACGGATACCCGATCGCCAAATTCCACACGAGGTTCTTATTGTCAAAAACCCATTTGGCTCCTTTCGGCAAATAAGGCTCCCGGACAGGAACGGCAATGTCTAACCGAAGAACGAGAATGCTGATGTCCAGGCGCAATCCTGTGCCAACGCCGATAGCAACCTGGTCGAGGAACTGGCTGGTGAATTTTGAGCCGGGGCGGGAGCTGTCAGTTCTCAATGTCCATATATTTCCGGCATCTGCAAAAAATGCCCAGTGTACTACGGAAAATAATTTGAAACGCAGCTCGGCATTCATCTCCAGTTTAATGTCGCCGGGCTGGTCAGGCAAAAAAGCTGTATCGCGGTTGCCCGCATAATAAGTACCGGGCCCTAGCGATCGTGCGCGGAAGGCGCGAAGGTCATTGGCGCCTCCTGCAAAAAATTCCTTGATAAAAGGCATGGTCACGCTATTTCCCCAGGCATAGCCCAGTCCCCCGGTAATGCGGCTGGCCAGCACCGTGTACCTGCTGAAACCGAGATAATGCCTGAAATCGAGCTCGCCGCGGATGTATTGCGAAAAGGGTGTGTTGAAGATGGTTCTTTCCTTTCCGTGCTGCACATCGGCGCCGGTGATCAGTCCCAAAATATTTCCCGACAAATCCAGATTGGCGTTGAAATAAAAATTATTCCGCCTGCGGTTGGAATTGATCTGTGTATTAAGATTGAAATTATAGCTGGGCCCGATGATAAACTGCTTTTCTATGCTTCTTGCGAGCGTGAGATTGGTGTCGAGCTGCTGCTGAAACTCGGGCGTGATCTTGCTCGGATCGACATAATTGATATTGATGAGATTGAGCTGATGCTCTTTCTGCGCACTCTCCTTCCAGATATAACCGAAACTGGTCTTTAAAGAATTGAGCCGGTACTGCGAGCTCCTGTCGAACAGTTCATACCCGAGATTGATCCTTGTTTTGGGCATGAACCCGCTGTTGGTCTGGAAGCTGAATGGCGCAATGATCCTGGGAAAATAAAGATTGATATCTATTCCTGCCTTATTGGTGCTGATGGTCTGGCTCTTGGTAATGAACTGCCGCTCCAGGCCGCCATAGATATTGGCCGTGAACAATTCGGCGCCGCGGAAAAAATTCCTGTTGCGCCAGGTTACTCCCAACTGCCCTCCGTTCGCATTATCCGATTTGGTAAAGCCCGAGACCTCAAAGCGGATGGATTTTTTTTCCGTAGGAGTAAGATAATAAAAAGCATTCAGCTTGTTCTCCATACTGTCGGGCTCCTCGAACCGCACTTTTACAAATTTGAAAACGCCGAGATTGATGAGGCGGTTGAGAGAAAGATCGTGATCCCTGCGGTTATAAATATCGCCGGGCTTGAACACCAGGGCGCGACTGAATATAATAGGCTTGAATTTTTTTTCGGGATCGATGATCTTGTATCCCTGGTAAAGAACAGGCTTCTGCCCCGGCATACTGGTATCGGAATCTACATCGTAATCCGTAAATACGATCACGTCATTAATGGCATACACCTCCTTTGCTTCTTCCGGCGTGCTCTTTTTCACGATCATGCGGATATCCACCTGGTGGTCGCCTACCGTTGAATCCACAAGCGCAAGCAGGTAGTCGGGATTGAAATAATAAAATCCTCTCTGCTTGAGCCTGCTGTCTATCCGCTCCCGCTCGGCCTTGATCACATCCAGATCATAAGGCCTGCCGGGCATCAACCTCGATCGCCTGGCGGTGATCCGCCCGATCTCTTTGCCGAGCGTGCTGGAATCGTTGGGAAAGCTCACTTTCCGTATCGTATATTGATCACCGATAGTTGCCGTATAGGTAACATGTACCCTCTTTTTTCTGGCGGCCGTATCCATGCTTACCGTATCCTTGAAATAGCCGCGGTTCTCCAGCCGGTTCTGCAGCACCGCCCTGTTCTTCTCAAAGGCCGGCATGGAAGCCAGCACCGGCGGCTCCCCCACTTTGTTCTTCAGCCAATAGCGCAGCCCTTTCCCTTTGGGAGTTCCGGCAATATTATATACCCATAACTTAAACCGCACTCCCAGTATCTTGCCGTTGGGTTTGGGCCGCAGCAGGCCTTCCATCTCCGATTTGAGCGCTTTTCTTTTGCTTTTGCTTGTCTTGCCCAGCGAATTGATCTTTACATCCGCCCCATCGTAGAGGTATTGTCCCTGCTCCAGGTACCTGGCTTCATTACAACTAATAAAAAAAGCCGCAGCAACAATGAAATACAGCCGTTTCGCCAAATATCGCTTTGTGGAAAATGTGGAAATGTGGAAATGTGAAAATATGGAAATGTGAAAATATGGAAATGTGAAAATATGGGAGTTCATGCTGGGCATTGTATTTTTCTCATTCATCACATTTCCACATTTCCCACATTTCCACATTTTCCTCATTTTCCTCATTTTATATTTTTTTATGTTTGATCCTCGGCGTTCTTGTCTTTTCCTTCCGGTTATGAAACAGCTCCCTGAACTTGTTATAATCGAAAGTCAAAATAAAGCTTAAGCCGGTTTCGATCACCTGGCCTTCCACGATGCTTTCGTATTGATCCTTGCGATAGGCGCGAAGCATATAACGGCCATCCTTGCTGAGGCGGTAATCCACATTCACATCTCCCGCAATATTCGATGCATTCTGGCCTGGATTGGTCTGCTCGAGCTGGAAATTGCTTCCCACACTCACCCTGATGCGGTCGCTGAACATGCTTTTCGATACGCCTACCGTAAGCTGCGTCTGCGTTTGTGCGGAACCGGTAGTATAATCCTGCTCGGAGTTCACATCGAAGCTGAGGTCAACTCCTTTGATGAGACTGCCCGCAAGCTGGTTAAGCTGGTCGCTGAGTATGCGGCTGGCGCTCTGCCTGGCCAGCATGGCGGCATCCGTTCCGCCGGCTTCGCTCTGGAAAGGATTTTCAGCCACAAAACGGTTCAGCAGCAGCAGGGCAAACACCTGCTTGTTCACTTCCGATTCGTCGCTGCGCATCTGCTGCAGTTTATTGTCCACCTCCGGCCATAGCGATGCCTGGTCTTCAGGCAGGCTGATATCGAAACTGATCACCGGCTTCAGCAGCTCTCCTTTCATGTGCAGGTTCACATGAAAAGGAAGTTTTTGTTTGAACCGGTTGATATCGGCCTGCGTTCTGCCTGAAAGCTGTTGCTGCACCAGGTCGATGGAAGGCGTGTTGACGAGATAGGTGGCTGTAATATCCACATTGGCCTTGGTGGGATCGCCGGTCCAGGTAATGGTGCTTCCCTTCTGTATCTGGAATTTTCTTTTCAGCACGCTCAGCGACACATTGTAAGCGCCGTTCTCCAGCTCATAATTTCCCGTAAGGCTCATCTTGCCGCTCCTGTCGATGCCCCCGGTAAGCTCGGCGCGGCCTTTCAATGTCAGCGCATCGCCGTTCCGCTCATCGATGATCATGGTAAAGAGCGCAGCGCTGTCGGTTTCAATGGTGGCCGACAAATCCATGCCTTTCAATTCGGAATTGCGGCTCAGCGAATCCAGCATCGATCTCAGCCTGAGCGTATCCACCGGACGGTTCTTATCCGTAAACACCACCACGCCCTGCCTGCTCACCACTTCTGGATCGTCGCTGGGCAGGATCAGCGTGAAATCGGTTTCCTTATTCACGCGCAGTTCTGCATTGGCTTTCGGCGACCCGTTGGTGCCGGTAACATCGATGCCTGCATCGATATTGAGCTTGCCGTAAAAAAGCCGGTTGGGCTCTGCAGGCGCATTGACCAGCCTGAAGTTTTTTGCGTCGAAATACAGGTCGAACCGGTAGTTCTTGAAATCCTTCGTATATATATTACCGTCAAGCGTGGCTTTATTGCCGGCGGCATCCACCATGGAGAATTCGGAGAAATTGATGCCGTCCTCATCAAATCCGATCTGGTCATTGGAGAGCCTCACGGTTTCACCGGAAATAGTAGGCGTGATATAGGTGCTGTCGAAATGAAGATAACCCTTCAGCAGCGGCTGATCGATGCTGCCCGGTGCCTGCAGATCGCCCTTGAGGTAGCCGCGGATGGCCTTGAGCTGGTCGCCCGCAAAAGGCTTTACGACGGCCAGGTTAAGCTGGCCGATATTCAGCTTCATGTTCGCCTTGCTTTCTCCGGTATAATAAGTTCCGCTCAGCCTTACGTGGTTATCATGTCCTTCCAGGGCAATATCGGCGGTAAAAGCATTATCCTCCTCATTATTTACTTTGATCGCTATATTGCCGATCGTATCTTTTTTATAGGTGAGCTCCTGTATCTGGAGATCGGAAGTGAAGACCGGCTTGGTTTCCAGATTGCTGATCCTGGCCTTGCCGTTCAGCGTGCCGTCGAGCAGCAGCGAATCCTGCTCTGCAAATTCAGTGAGCGTGCGGATGCGGAATCGGTCGAAAGCAATATCGACAGGCGCATTGGCAGCATGCGATGCGCTGTTCACGGCAAGCGACTGATCCTGGTAATCGAGCTTGAGATCATTGACGATAAGCCCCGAAGAATCGTACTGAATAAAATTATCCCGGGCAACATTCCATTTATTGTAATTCAGCAGCAGGCTGTCGGCATCGAACATAAATTTCACGCCGTTACTGATGCGGGAAAGATTTCCGGAAACAAGATAGCGCGTTGCGGCTTTCCTGTCTTTAAACAGCAGCGAAGCATACAACCGGTCGTTGGCCAGCCTGCCGCTCAATGCCGTTTGGTACAACTGAAACCCGGGCGAACCCGCATTGGCCATGCTGATGCCGTAGTTCAGCGAGCTGTCGCCGGTGGCCGCGCTGATGTTCAGGTCATGGATGATCTGTTTTTGATATTGGATTTTGGGAGCGTTCAATGAAAAGTCAAGATGATGATCCGCGCTGTTGAAAACGATCTTGGAGCTGATGCTGTCGGTTCCCTTTAACTCCGGCTTGTACTGAAGCAGCAATGGCGAAGGCTTGATCAGCAGATCGATCTGCCAGTGCTGGGCGGCAATATGCTTCGATGCGGAATCCGAAAGCCGGTAATAGTGGTTGATGGTTTGTGTAATGGCATCGCCGACTTCGGTCAGTTTATATTGGCCTTTCCAGTCGAGCAGTGCGGTTTCGGAGCTGAACCGGATATCTTCTATCGAATCCCTGCGTTCG
>CAYYZJ010000475.1:0-2698 GCA_964475615.1 uncultured Flavitalea sp.
TCCAGTACGACCTGATGCGCTGGTGCGGTGTAAAGAATGATGCTTCCATTGCCATCGGTTCGCTTACTGCACTGGGTTATATGTCGATCATCGAAGTGCTGGACGGCTTTTCTTCGAAATGGGGTTTTTCCAAAGGAGATATGCTGGCCAATATCATCGGCAGCGCCCTGTTTGCAGCTCAGCAAAAAGGATGGAATGAACAAAGAATGGCGTTGAAATTTTCCTATCATGGCACTATCTATCCCTCATACTATCCGCAAGAACTGGGCAAAAGCTGGATCTCCAGGATCATCAAGGATTACAATGGACAAACCTACTGGCTTTCCCTGAATATTAAATCTTTTCTTTCATCCCGCAGCGATTTCCCTTCCTGGCTTAACCTGAGCCTGGGTTATGGAGCGGAAGGCATGGTTGGCGCAGTAAAGAACCCCGCTGTCGTCAACAATAAGCCGGTTCCTGATTTTCAGCGCTTTCGCCAGTTTTATGTAGCGCCAGACATAGATCTTACCCGGGTTTCATCGAGGAACCGTCCCTATATCACAGCCGCTTATCTTACCCGTTTCATTAAATTCCCTGCTCCTGCCCTGGAATGGAATGCGGCCAAGGGCTGGGAAGGGCATTTTATTTACTTTTAGTCTGAACCGGGATTTTATGCGATTAAGCTGATTATACTGATTAGCGCCAATCAGGCAAATCAGTAAAATCGCATAAAATCCCGGTTCAGATATTTGCGTTATAACGTTGCCTTCACAAAAAAAGGTAATAAATTTGTTGCTCCTACCTTATTGAAGCAATCGCAGCCCTTTCACTTAATCGGAGATATGAGCGAATATCTGTTGTTAAGAAACAATAAACAAAGCGGCCCATTTACGCTGGATGATCTCAGGTCGATGGGGCTGAAAGCCTATGATCTCCTGTGGATAGAAGGGAAAAGCGCAGCCTGGCGTTATCCCAGCGAAATAGAAGAACTGAAAGCATTTGCTCCCACGGTGGAAGAACAGCCTTATGACCGGTTTTTCAAAAAGCCGGTTGCAGAAACGAGGCAGGTAACAGCAGTTCAAGCAGTTCAGCAAACCTCCCTCAAGACAGAACTATATGCCCCTGCAGTACAGGAACCGGCGCCTGCTCATGAAACGGTTATCAAGCCCGGAAGGCCGATCTATGTTACCATGCCTGCCGGCAGAAGGACTATTGAAAAAGAGCCCGCACCGGTTACTGAGAGAAAACCATCTACGGAAGATAAACCAAGAATCAACGAAGAGGCCCAGCCAAAAAGCTTCATCAAATCGATTTCCCCTCTGCCGGATGAACAGATGCAGGAAGATCGGTTCCCCACTATCAAAAAACAGTCCATACTTGCCATACCCGCTATGGGCAACAACCGGCCTGCAAGGATAACCCGCTGGATAAGAGCGGCTACTGTTTTTTTCGGACTGCTTGCCCTGGTAGCTTTGGGAGTGATCATCGGCCTGTTGATCAGCGGGCGTAGAATGAATTCCACAAAACAAGGCATTGCAGATACAGAAGCTGGGGTTCAAGGGCAACAGGCGGTCTATAAAATGGCAAAAACCCAGCACCCGGCTCAGGAGCCTGTAGCCGGTGAAACGATTAATGATAAACCGGTTACGGCATCCCAACAACCGGCCAATCAGGATCAGGAAGCAGCAAGCGTTCAGAAGAAAAAATCAAAAGCAGTGAAGCCGGTCATTTCAGACAGCCTGACCGTTTCAAAACCGCCGGTTGAAAACAAGAGCAGCGAAGCGCTTATCCCTAACCGGGAGACGGTGCACAAGTCCGCTGCTCCCGACATGAAGCAGGCCATCAGAGACAATATCACCGACTATGTTTCATTAAGCGCCAGCAAATACACAGTGGGCACATTCGGCGGCATTTCCGACCTGCAGCTCACCGTTACTAACCGTTCCGGCTATCCGCTGGATCTGGTTGTCGTAGAAGTACGATACATTCAGAGCAATAAGAAAACGTTCAAGACAGAAAACATCTATTTCCATGATATCGGCACTGGCGCAGCAGTCATGGAAGAAGCTCCGAAAAGTTCGCGCGGAATTAAAGTGCAGTACCGGATCACGATCATCAATTCCAAGGATCTCGAATTGGCTTACTCCGATCTCTGAGAGTTACCAACATTGTTTATAAAAAAGTAAACCTGAATTTTTCCTTTTTTTCCTGATTGGCATAGAACTTGAAAATAGCTATAAGGCTTCTGACCTCTCCATGCCGACCCAATGAAAGCAAATTCCAAGATTGTTAGTCGTAGTTAGCCAGCGAAGTCAAATACTGAAATCATGAGAAAGGCATTTTTGGAGTTATTCCTCCTGGTGATCGCCATTGCAGGCATCCATACCGTGAGGATTATGCGCAGTGGATTCATCAATGGAAAAGTTTATCCGGCCAATATTCCGGGAACAGTGGTAGCTGTTAATGGCGAAGATTCCGTTATCGCTACAAGCAAGAATGGTTATTTCGGTATGCGCGTGCCGCCTGGAATGTGGAAGGTGATCGTTAAAGCACGACCGGGAAATGTGGTCAGGGAAAACCTGGAAGTGAATGAAGGTCAGAATGTGAACCTGGGTGAAATCAGATTGACTGAATAAGCACAACATATTATCAGGGACGGTAAAAAGATCAATCAGTCGGCCGGAAAAGCCGGCTGATTTCTTTTTCAATCCGATTTGTC
>CAYYZJ010000476.1:0-7586 GCA_964475615.1 uncultured Flavitalea sp.
CCCGTATCTCGCATCCCGCACCCCTACTCACCTTCTTGCTTTAAAGAATTCCGTCATGAGTTTGGCGCATTCTTCGTTTAGAATGCCTTCCTGTAATTCGGTTTTGGGGTGAAAGGGCCAGGGGGCAAGGCCGAGATCTTCGAGGGAAGGGCAGTGAACGACATATTTTTTATATCCGTTCTTTTCATCGGAGGCGCCATAAACCACACGGCCGATCTTGCTCCAGTACAAAGCGCCGGCGCACATGAGGCAGGGCTCTACCGTAATATAAATGCTGGCCTTAGGCAAATATTTTGATCCTAGAAAATTAAAGGCGGAGGTCAGTGCAATGATCTCTCCATGCGCAGTGGGATCGTTGAGGCGCTCCACCTGGTTATGACCCCGCGCAATGATCTTTCCATCCATAACGATAACAGCGCCTACAGGCACTTCGCCATCATCATACGCTTTTTTTGCTTCCTTGATTGCCTGGAGCATGTAATATTCATCGGTCATGGGAGAATAAAGTTAATTTAGATTTGGATTTTTTTCGATTAACGGATAAATGATTTTAAATTTTCAATCATCCAAATAAGTGATTTCCCTTATTATCTGCCTGATTGCAGGAATTGCCCTGATCATTCTGCTCACGGCCAAATACAGGATCCCTGCTTTTTTTGCTTTGCTGGCGGCCTGCCTGGTCACTGGTACCGGTTTCGGATTTTCGCCCGATACCATTATAACTGCTATGAAAGATGGATTCGGCAATATCATGAAATCGCTTGGGTTCATCATCGTGCTGGGAACAACATTGGGCGTATTGCTCGAACATAGCGGATGCACGAGAGTGATGGCCGCTTTTATCCTGAAAAAGACAGGAGAGCGCCGGGCCCCGCTGGCCATGAGCATCACGGGATTTGTTGTGGGACTTCCGGTATTCTGCGATTCAGGATACATCGTGCTCAGCGGACTGAGCCGTTCCCTGGCAAAGCGTACAGGCATACCCGTTATCATCATGTCGACCTCGCTGGCAACCGGATTGTATGCAGTGCATTGCCTGATCCCTCCGCATCCCGGCGCCGCCGCCGCAGCAGGCACTATCGGTGTCGACTTCGGCAGGCTGATCCTGACGGGCATCATCATCGCCATTCCGGCTATGCTGGCGGGGCATTACTGGTCGCTCATAACAGGCAACAGGATGAAGAAATCATCAACCATCGATGAAGAAAAAGCAGAAAGCGGGTTGCCTGCTATTGCTCCCGTCAAAGCTTTTCTTCCGGTTATCGTTCCCATTGTGCTGATCGCAGTAAAATCCTTTTTTCTGATCGATCCTGCTGTTCACGGAAAATGGCCCGGCATCCTGCTTTCAGCAGGCGATCCGGTAATTGCATTGATCATAGGCATACTGCTTGCCATCTATGCAGGAAAAGAATGGAAAAAAGATACGATGGCCGTCCTCCTGCAGGAATCCATAGAAAAAGCAGGAAGCATTCTCGTGATCATCGGTGCAGGCGGTGCATTCGGCGCCATTCTGGCTGCGGCCAAACCGGGCGGGCAACTGAGCGATGCCATGGCTTTAAGAAGCCTGGGCATATTTTTTCCTTTCCTGATCTGCGCTATCTTAAAGACCGCGCAGGGTTCATCAACGGTAGCCATTATTACAGCAGCTTCCATTGTGCAGCCATTGCTGCCGGCGTTGGGATTGAATACAGATTCTGGGAAACTGCTGTCTGTTTTATCGATGGGTGCAGGCTCAATGATGATCTCCCATGTAAATGACGCTTATTTCTGGGTGATCGTAAAATTTTCCGGTCTCGATATGAAACAGGTGCTGAAAGTATATTCACTAGCCAGTTTATGGATGGGACTAACGAGCATGTTTATGGTTTTTCTGCTATCTTTCCTGTTGAAATAGCCGTGCATATCCTCATTGCTCCAATGTATTTAAAAACAGCCTTGCTGCTCCTGAAGTTGCCGATGCCATCAGCGAGGGACTGAAGCAAAGCAGGCTTCCTGCACCTGCGGCTGTTTCCCGATAACAAAGTTATGTTATCAGATTCGCCCGAAGACGATTGCCTCTTCATTCTTATTTCTTAACTTACTGTATGCCTGCCAAAACTGATCATTTGCAACTACAATCGCTGCGCCGGTATTTCGATTCCGGGGTCACGCGGTCTTATCATTTCCGCAAGCAGCAACTGCTGGCATTGAAGCAGGCCATATTGAAATATGAACAAGAGATCAACGACGCATTATATGCCGATCTGAAAAAAGGGGCCGAGGAGGCTTATGCTACGGAGACCGGTCTGGTTATTGCCGAGATCAATATGGCGCTGAAAAACCTGAAACGCTGGATGCGTCCCCAACGCGTGGCAACCAACCTGGCCAACCTGCCTTCTTCGTCTGTGCTTTACCGTGACCCGCTGGGCGTAGTGCTGATTATTTCCGCATGGAACTATCCTTTTCAGCTTTCCCTCATTCCCCTGGCAGGAGCCATTGCAGGAGGCAATTGCGCCGTGCTCAAACCTTCGGAGCTGGCCCCGGCTACTGAAGCCATTATAGAAAAGATCATCCTTGCTGTTTATCCTGCCGAATACATCAGCGTGATCACGGGCGATGGATCGAAGGTTGTTCCGATGCTCATGCAATCATTCCGCTTCGATCATATTTTTTATACCGGCAGCATGGCCGTAGGCAGGATGATCTACCAACAGGCAGCAGCCTCGCTTATCCCGGTTACGCTGGAACTTGGAGGCAAGAGCCCCGCTATCGTGGAAAGCGATGCCAACCTTACGATTGCTGCAAAAAGAATTGCATTGGGAAAATTCAACAACGTAGGACAAACCTGCGTAGCGCCTGATTATGTGCTGGTTCATGCCGATGTGAAAGATCAGCTCCTGGAAAAGATGAAACAGGCGCTCACTGATTTTTATGGCGAAGATGCGTCGAAAGCAGAAAACTACGGCAAGATCATTAATAAAAGAAGATTCGACAAGCTGCTGGAATATCTTTCGCAGGGCCGCATCGTTTTCGGCGGACAATACGATCCATCCGCATTATTCATCGCTCCCACCATCATGGATAATATTTCTTCCGATGCCTCTTTGCTCAATGAAGAAATTTTCGGCCCTATACTGCCGGTAATCTCCTTTACCGGCAGAGAAGAAGCATTGTCCGTCATTCAACGCAATCCCGATCCCTTGTCGTTGTACATTTTTACGGGCAATAAAAAAAATGAACGGGCCTGGATCGGATCGCTGGCTTTCGGCAGCGGCTGCATCAACAATACAGCCTGGCAGTTCATCAACCCGTATCTTCCTTTCGGGGGTATCGGCAACAGCGGTATCGGCGCTTATCATGGCCGCTATTCATTCTTCACATTCACCCATGCCAAGCCCGTCATGAAAACGCCGGCCTGGTTCGACCCCGTGCTCAAGTATCCGCCTTTCAAGGGAAAACTGAAATGGTTTAAACTGCTCATCCGATAAAACCTATCCAATGCTCACCAAACAACTCATCGAAAAATATTTCATCGCAGAAAAAAATGAAAGCCTGATCTTCCTGATCATCGGCATCATCGCCATTGTGCTGGCCTTTGTTTGTTATCAGTTCCTGAAAACAAATTTTTATAAAGGAGCCGCCATTCCACTGCTTGTGCTGGGCTTATTGCAGGCCATCGCCGGATACACTGTTTATACGCGCAGCGACAAACAACGCATCGACAATGTTTATGCCTATGATATGAACCCCGATAAAATCAAAAACGAGGAATTGCCGAGAATGAAAACGGTGAACCGGAATTTTTTGATCTATCGTTGGATAGAGATCCTCTTCCTGGCAGCGGGACTGCTGCTCATTTTCCTTTACAGAACCCATGTCGATAAAACATTCTGGTATGGATTAGGCATTGCCTTGGCCATAGAAGCCGCATTATTGCTGGCAGCAGATTATGTTGCCGCAGACCGCGCCCGCCGGTATACGGAGCAGATAGAGATCTTTGTCAATAAAAATAAAACTACCTGATCAGCCTGATGCTTGGATAGCGAAAGAACTCTCCGTTATTGGCCCTCACTCCCGCCAGCACTACCAGTACCCAGGATGTGAGCCTGATGAGTGAAAGCAGGAGCGCGAAACCAACGCCTCCGGTGAACAAGGTAAAAGGACTTCCGAACAGCACGCTATACCCGACAGTGCTGAACAAGAAAGCAGAAAAGATGAGGGTGATGATGAGAATGGTGATCTGAAAATTCAGCGATTCCTTGGCATGCGCATCGATTTCGGGAAATTCATTTTTCTTGATCTGCCATACGATAAAAGGCCCCAGCAGATTTCCAAAAGGGATAAATAGACCGGCAAGAGCGGCAAGATGGCAAAGCATTGACCAGTTGCGTACCTGTTGATCGCGGGTATTCATATAGCAGTTATTTGTCTGAAGATACCATGCGGTGAATAGAAAATCAAGGTGAATTTTTATTATGCCCGATCCATCTCCGCCGGCCAGGCTTTTGCTTCATTCATCTGCTCTCTTGCCACTTCATAGCCGGCGTATAGCGATTGAATTTCCTGCAACAGCATTTCAATTTCTTCAACCGAATTTTTTTGCACCAGTTGATTCCGGAATTCCTTGATATGCGGGAATCCTTTCAGGTAATTGGAATAATGACGCCGCATTTCCAGTATGCCCAATGTTCGTCCCTTCCATTCCACAGACCGGAGCAGGTGTTGCCTGATCACATCAACACGCTGCCCGATAGTTGGCGGAGCAGCATGCTTGCCGGTCTGCAGAAAATATTTGATCTCATTGAATATCCATGGATAGCCGATGGCAGCCCGCCCGATCATGATGCCATCTACCCCATACCTGTTCTTATATTCCAATGCTTTTTCGGGCGAATCGATATCGCCGTTGCCGAAAATGGGAATATGGATGCGCGGGTTGTTCTTTACTTTGGCGATCAATGTCCAGTCGGCCTCTCCTTTATAAAGCTGCGATCTGGTTCTTCCATGAATGGTTAATGCGCGGATGCCTGCATCCTGCAATCGCTCGGCCACTTCTTCAATGTTCTTCGACTGATCGTCCCACCCAAGCCTGGTCTTGACCGTTACCGGCAGCCTGGTCGATTTTACCACGGCTTCGGTTAACCGAACCATAAGCTGCACATCTTTCAGCACGGCGGCGCCGGCCCCCTTGCAGACCACTTTTTTTACCGGGCAGCCGAAATTGATGTCCAGCAGGTCGGGATTGGTAGCATCGATAATGGCCGCGCTCATGGCCATGGCTTCTTCATCGCCGCCGAAGACCTGGATGCCGAAGGGACGTTCATAGGAAGAGAAATCGAGCTTCTGCCTGCTCTTGATGGCATTGCGGATCAACCCCTCGCTGGAGATGAATTCGCTGTACATGAGATCGGCCCCGTTCTGCTTGCATACATAACGGAACGGGGGATCGCTCACATCTTCCATGGGCGCCAGAAGAAGCGGGAAATCTGGGAGCGGTATGGTGGCGATGGTGAGAGGCATAGATATTGATTCGGGATTCGGGATGCGAGGTATGAGATTCGATGGGAAAATGTACTTATCTCGTATACTTATCCCGCTTCTCGTATCTTGCATCCCGCATCTGCGCCCGAAGGGTGCAAATTTACACACTTATATGCACACCTATCTCAAAAACAAACCGGCCTGGCTGCAGTTGATGATCTTTGGGGCCCTGACGCTTGCCATTACTATCGCCAGCTCGCTGATCGGGTTATCGGTCGTGGCTTATACCAATCATCTTCATTTAATGGATCTTAGTGCGCTTAGTCCTGAAGACTTGGCCAAACCGGAATATGCGGGAGTGGTGAAAGGCATGCTCATCGTGCAGTTTTTTGGTGTGTTCCTGCTGCCTTCGCTGGTCTTTGCTTATTTGTCCGATCCGCATCCGCTGGCTTTTGCAGGATTGAAAAGTCCGGATAAAAAGAGCTTTATTCTTTTTGGTGTCATCATCATCCTGTTCTCCTATCTGATGGTGGAATGGCTGGGTGTCATCAACCAGCAACTCGTTCAAAACCTGTTCGGCAAGGCGGCCCGCGAATGGATAGAGAAGGGGGAATCGAATGTGGGCGGAACCCTTCACAATATCCTCACCATGAAAAATGCCGGCGACCTGCTGCAGGCCATCCTGCTGGTAGGCGTGCTGGCAGCCATTGGAGAGGAAATATTTTTCCGCGGCATCCTGCAAAGAATATTCATCCAGATTTTCAAAAATCCCTGGGTGGGCATTATCATAACGGCGGCTATCTTTTCGGCGGTTCACGGGCAGTTCCTCGGTTTTCTTCCCCGCATGATCCTGGGCATCATACTCGGCGCCCTGTATTGGTACAGCGGCAGCCTCTGGCCTGCCATAACAGGCCATTTTATTTTCAACAGCCTGCAGGTGATCCTGGTATATTATGGAGCGATGAGCGTTGACCAGCAAACTACAGTCGGCGATAAAATGCTTCCCGTGGTGGGCATCGGCTCCCTGATCCTGGTGATCCTGCTGCTGTATTATGTGCGTAAACATTCCGTAACATCCTATTCACGCGTTTATCATACATTTGATGGCGGCTCCGATGACCGGTTTGCGCAGTAGCCTGTCAACCATGAATTCATTAACTTCAACCCATGGCACTTAATGCTGTAACCTTCAGGACGAGGGCGCTCACTGCCCTGATATTTGCAGCCATCATGCTGTTCGGCCTGCTATGGGATCAATGGAGCTTCCTGATCCTGTTTTCGGTTATCCATTTCGGTTGCTGGTATGAATATCAGAAGCTGATCAGGCTGATCGATTCCGGATATGAGGGGATCACGGTCTTTCATACTTATGGTGCGATGCTGGCGGGATGGTGCTTCATGCTGTATTGCACCAATGATGCTTTCCGGATAGGAAAGATCACGCTTCATGATATCGGGTTCTGGGCCGGACTGATCCTCATCTTCGTGTTGCCCATCATTGAAATTTTATTCGTCCGCAGGATCAACCTTAAAAATATCGGCTATTCGATCCTGGGGTTATTGTATATTTCTTTAAGCCTGGGACTGCTCACCAACCTGAGGTTCATCTATGCAAGCAATCTGTCCTATTCGGAAGGGTCGGGGCCGGAGCTGTTCCGCAACCTGAGGCAGATCCTCTACAGTGTTCAATCGGATCATATTGAAAAAAGGCTGGTGCTGATGGTCATTGCCAGTATATGGATCAACGACACCATGGCTTATATTGTGGGATCGCTCATCGGCAGAACGCCGCTCACTGCCATCTCGCCTAAAAAAACCTGGGAAGGAACCATCGGCGGCATCATCCTCTCCATCATCGCCATGGGCGCTATCGGCTATTCTGCCAGCAGCGAATTCGACTGGGGCGTGGTGCTGCAATGGATGAGCATTGCCGCCATCGCTTCCATCGCCGGCACTTTCGGCGACCTGCTTCAAAGCAAACTCAAACGCATGGCCGGTGTAAAAGACAGCGGACAGATCATGCCCGGCCATGGCGGCTTTCTCGATCGTTTCGATTCCCTGCTGCTTGCCACTCCTTTTGTATGGCTTTTCGTAATGTTCTTTATGTAGAACGAATGAGCGGATAC
>CAYYZJ010000477.1:0-5084 GCA_964475615.1 uncultured Flavitalea sp.
TAAGGAATAGAGAAATGAAATAGAATCGCAGTCGGATTATCTGGTTAGCCATCTTCTCGCTGCAAATGCGTTGAACAATCAAAATCAGGCCAGTGCCGATTTTTTCCGTAAGGAAAAAATGCGTGAGATCTATGAGCAGATCATGAAGACGGCCGACAGGGAGCAGGGCGGTTTCGGCATGGCGCCCAAATTTCCCCAGACCTTTGCCATTCAATTCCTGCTTCACCATTATTATTTCACGAAAGATCAGGTTGCACTTGACCAGGCTTGTCTCAGTCTGGATAAAATGATACAAGGCGGCATATACGATCATATCGGCGGCGGCTTTGCCAGATATTCGACAGATGCGGAATGGCTGGTTCCTCATTTTGAGAAAATGCTTTACGACAATGCACTGCTCGTTACCGTTATCAGCGAAGCGTATCAACTGACCGGCAGGGAACATTATCGAAAGGCATTGATCCAGACCATGCAGTTTATTGAACGGGAAATGATGTTGGATGAAGGCGCATTTTATAGTGCGATGGATGCAGACAGTGAAGGAGAGGAAGGCAAATATTATGTCTGGACCAAGGAAGAAATTGTACAAGCGCTGGGTGAGGATGCAGTATTGTTCTGCCGGTTTTATGGCGTATCTGAAAAAGGGAATTGGGAAGGTAACAATATTCTGCATGTGACCATGACCGAGCCGGATTTTGCAAGAAAGGAAAATATAGCTCATCAGGAATTATCAGAACGACTGGAATCATGCCGCAATAAACTGCTTCAGATCCGCAGCCAGAGAATCCCTCCTCAGCTCGATGATAAGATTTTATTGGGATGGAATGCCCTGATGATCTCGGCCTGTTGCAAAGTGTACGCTGCATTGGGAATGGAAGAATACAGGCAGATGGCCATCAGGTGTTTTGATTTTTTATGGAGCCGGCTCAGTGGAACCGGTATCTCCAAATTTCATCATGTATATAAAAATGGAGAAGCGAGGATACCGGCTTTTCTGGATGATTACGCTTATTTAATAGCAGCGCTGATCCAGTTGCAGGAAATTACAGGTAATACCGATTATCTGCTGAAGGCAAAAGCAATTATGGAATGGACGATCGAAAATTTCAGCGATGAAACCGGATTATTTTTCTATTTCACACATAAAGAACATAAAGATGTCATAATACGAAAAAAAGAAATATATGACGGGGCAATTCCTTCCGGCAACTCAATTATGGCATTCAATTTGGTTTATTTGTCTGTTGTTTTCAATAATAAAGCCTGGAAGGAAAGCGCAACGAAAGCCTGTCAAATACTGTCAGATGTCATTATCCGGTATCCGCTTTCTTTCGGAATTTGGGCAACCTTGTGTCAGGCCATCGCGTATTCTATTCCAGAAATTGTGATAATCGGTGAACGTCCCGATGCCGTTTGTAAGGAGTTTTTACGTAATTTTATTCCATACCGTATCTATCAATCTGCTACCGCGAGAAATGATCAATTTCCTCTTTTGAGAGATAAACCGCTATCCGGGCTGACCTATATTTTCCTATGCCGGGATTATTCCTGCCAAAGCCCTGTAACTGAAGTACATGAGCTGATCCGTCTTTTGGAAAACGCGTAAAAGTTTTTGTAACGAACTTCTACAATAATATCCGTAAAAATACCGTTAAGAAATATACCGCTTCAAAAGCTTTGACTTTTAAAAAATAAACTTTAAAATTGCGATGAAGATATTGTCAAAACATTATTTTTGTCCAATACCCTTTAATAAAATGAAAATGAAAAACCTATCCATTCTGGTATCTCTTGCCGGATTATTAATGATCACGGCCGGATGCGGTAAATTAGGAAAATCCCACAAGGGTCTGCCGGATGACGGGCAATTGCACGGCATAGCTCCTGCCAGCAAGTACAATCTCTCCAAGCCCCCCGGTATGGTTTACATTCCACCAGGCACATTCCACATGGGCCCCAGTGATGAGGATATCAATTACGCGTATACTTCCCGCAACAAGCAGATTTCGATCAGTGGTTTCTGGATGGACGCAACCGAAATTACCAACAATGAATATCGTCAGTTTGTTTATTGGGTAAGAGATTCCATTGCAGCTACGCTTATGCAGTATGGCAAGGAAGTGGATGGTAAATTCCAGATCGACTGGAAGAAAGCCCAGACCATTAAATGGGGCGATAAAGCCACTACAGAAAAAATCGACCAGATGATTCTGAGTCCCGAAAACCGCATTTTCGGGAAAAAGGAACTTGATCCAAGCAAATTAAAATATCATTCGGAAGTATTCAATCTGAAAAAAGCTTCTCAAAAAAGCAGTGAAAGCAAACCGCGTTCGCAATTCATCGAAAGAAAGGATGTTCCGATCTATCCTGATACTTTAGTATGGATCCGTGATTTTTCCTATTCTTACAATGAGCCGATGACCAAAAGATATTTCTCCCATCCTGCATTCGGAAACTATCCGGTTGTAGGAGTGAACTGGAAGCAGGCTACTGCTTTCTGCGAGTGGAGAACCCAATACCTCAATTCCAACCTCGAAAAACAGAGGAAAGCAACGGAATCCGATTTCCGTTTGCCTACCGAAGCAGAATGGGAATATGCTGCCCGCGGCGGCCGCTCCCAGTCGATGTTCCCCTGGGGTAACTATTACCTGAGGAACAAAAAAGGTTGCTTACTGGCTAACTTCAAACCCGGCCGTGGTAATTATCCTGAAGACGGCGCATTCTATACTGCCCGTGCCGATGCTTACTGGCCTAATGATTTCGGTCTGTACTGCATGGCAGGTAATGTAGCCGAATGGACATCTTCAGTATACTACGAAGGTGCTTATAACTTCCAACACGACATGAACCCCGATATCCGGTATAATGCCGAAGATCAGGATCCTCCGCGTATGAAACGCAAAGTGATCCGTGGTGGAAGCTGGAAAGATGTAGGTTATTTCCTGCAAACCAGCACCCGTACTTACGAGTACCAGGATACAGCCAAATCATACATCGGGTTCCGCTGTGTGATAGACCTGCCACCAACATTGGCCCGGAAGTAATTTCTTCCTGAGCACAAAATTTTTTCAAATAAAACCCGTTATTGATTTTAAAACAAACAGCAAAAATCAACCGGAAATTTATTTCCGAAACCCTTACAAAACCTATTAAACACAAATTAAACTTACAACTATGGCCGGAGTTTCTAAATCTACCGAAAGACTTGTTAACGTAATCGTATGCGTCGGCGCAGCAGTCGTTATTTTTGGCGCATGGCAGAAGATCACGCACCAGAAATTAGCCGATTTCTTTTTGACTGCTGGTCTGCTTACCGAAGCGCTTATATTTATGGTGTATGCTTTCTTACCCCCTCCCGGATCCGAAATGCATGCCCTTGCCGAAGCCCTGCCTAAATTAGCTGGTGGAACTTCCGGAAACCCGGCCCTCGATAAAATGGATAAAATGCTCCAGGAAGCTGATATCACTCCGGCTAATCTGGGAAAGCTGAGCGAAGGCTTCAAAAAATTCGGTACTACCGTTGAAAAGATCACCGATGTATCCGGAGCCCTGGCCGCCACTACTGAATATACCAATAAAACCAAGGAAGCTGCCGTTGCTCTCGACAGCATGAAGAATGCTTATCAGGGCGCCACTACCACTATCGGCCATTTCAACAGCGCTGCTGAAAGCACCAAGCAATTCCATAACCAGGTACAGGTATTGACCAAGAACCTCGGTTCACTGAATGCCATTTACGAACTCGAATTACAGGATACCAATAATCATCTCAAAGCCATGAACGGTTTCTACAGCAACCTGGTACAGGCTTCTGAAACCATGCAGGGCAGTGTTAATGACGCCAAGAAAACACAGGAACAGATTGCATTGCTGGCTAAAAACCTGGGCAACCTGAACCATGTATACGGCAATATGCTAAGCGCAATGCAAGGCAGGCAGTAAAACATTTCCTGATCCCTAAGAGAACTTACGAAAAACCCATTGTTAAAAACATTAAATTCTCCCGATCATGGCCTTACCTAAAGAGCCCAGGCAGAAGATGATCAATATGATGTATTTGGTGCTTACAGCTCTGCTGGCGCTGAATGTATCTGCCGAAATATTGAATGCTTTTAAAACCGTAAACCATAGTATTGCCAATTCAAATCAGGTAATCACGGATAAAAATGATCTGACCTATAAATCATTCGAGGCTAAGCTGCATGATCCTCAAACAGCAGCCAATGCGCAGATCTGGGCTCCTAAAGCCAGTGAGGCTAAGAAGCTTTCCGCTGATTTTTATAATTACATTGAAGGCCTGAAAAAAAGACTTAAAGAAGGTTCATCAGGATACAGCAATGAAAACGGCGTTGAAAAATTCAACGAAGCCGACCTGGATGCCGCAACGAGACTGATGGATAAAGAAGGTGAAGGGAAAAAACTGTATGAAGGGCTGGCTCAATATAAGAGCCAGTTACTGGCCATTCTCAAACCTGAAGAATTTGCCAGCAACCCCCTGCTACAGGCCGATGTTAAAAAAGCAAAAGAAGATTTTTCCAAGCAATTGCCAGTAGATCTTTCCATTCCGGAATCGCAATCCGGCAACAAGAGAACCGGCGACAATGCAAAGGACTGGACTACGAACTATTTCCACATGACCCCGACTATCGCCGCCCTGACCATCCTGAGCAAATTCCAGAATGATATCAAGAACTCGGAAGCACAGTTCGTGGATTACTGTCATAAAAAGATCGGCGAAGTAAAGATCGTATACGACAAATTTGAACCGCTGATCGGAACCAATGCTACTTACCTGATGCCAGGTGATGAACTGGATGTTACAGCAGGTATAGGTGCATTCAGCGCAGCAGCAAAACCCGATATTTATATCAACGGCGTTCACCAGACCCTGAACAACGATGGTGCTGCCGAATATAAGACCAAGGTTGAATCAGCAGGTGAAAAATCAGTTGAAGTCAAGATCAAATATGCCAAGCCCGACGGAAGCATCGATGAAATTACCAGGTCTATCAAATACACTGTAGGTCTGCCTTCCGGCGCCTCTGTATTCCTCGAAAAAATGAACGTGGTATATATCGGTGTAG
>CAYYZJ010000478.1:0-2843 GCA_964475615.1 uncultured Flavitalea sp.
TATGTGAGCGTGATCAAGGTATTCCGCCTGGGCGATAATGATCCCATCAACTGGATCATCAGGCCTTTCCAGGAATCCTGCGATATGTTCTTATTCGATACCCTGGGCGTAGGCTACGGCGGAACCGGAAAAAAATTCAACTGGGATGTATTGAAACAGGCCGATCTCGACAAACTGTTTTTCCTGAGCGGCGGCATCGAACCTGCCGATGTGGAAAAGCTTCGCGATTTCTCGCACGAGCCGGTAGCCAAAAAATTATTTTCGATCGATATCAACAGCCGGTTCGAACTGAGCAGTGGCATAAAAGACCTGGACAAGATCGCAGACTTCATCAAGCAACTGAACAGCCAATGACAAAAATAAAAACATATCAAAAGCCCGACGAGCAGGGTTATTACGGAAAATTCGGAGGAGCGTATATCCCGGAAATGCTTTATCCCAATGTGGAAGAGCTGAGAACACGTTACCTGGAGATCATGCATGAAGCTTCTTTTCAAAAAGAGTTCAATGACCTGCTCACGGATTATGTCGGTCGTCCCACACCGTTATACCTGGCCAAAAGGCTGAGCCGGCAATACAATACCGAAATATTCCTCAAGCGCGAAGACCTTTGCCATACCGGCGCGCATAAGATCAACAATACCGTCGGTCAAATTTTGCTGGCGCAGCGCCTCGGTAAAAAGCGGATCATTGCCGAAACAGGAGCAGGCCAGCATGGCGTGGCTACCGCTACCGTTTGCGCGTTGAAGGGCATGGAATGTGTTGTATTCATGGGCGAAAAAGATATTGAAAGGCAGGCGCCCAATGTGGCCCGCATGAAAATGCTTGGGGCCAAAGTGGTTCCTGCAACCAGCGGCAGCAAAACGCTGAAAGATGCTACCAATGAAGCCATCCGCGACTGGATCAATAATCCGGTCGATACGCATTATATCATCGGAAGCGTGGTAGGCCCGCATCCTTATCCCGATATGGTGGCGCGTTTTCAGAGCGTGATCAGCAAAGAAATCCGCAAACAGCTTAAAGAAAAAACAGGAGAGGAATTGCCTACGCACGTAATGGCCTGCGTGGGCGGAGGCAGCAATGCAGCAGGAGCATTCTATCATTTTCTCGACGAGCCGGGAGTTGAGCTCATTGCCGTAGAAGCCGCAGGCCACGGGCTGAACAGCGGCAAAAGCGCGGCAACAACACAGCTCGGCCGCCCCGGCATTCTGCATGGCAGCAGAAGTCTGCTGATGCAAACCGAGGACGGGCAGGTCGTTGAGCCGCACAGCATTTCAGCGGGACTGGATTATCCAGGCATCGGCCCTCTGCATGCCCATTTGTATGAAAGCGGCCGCGCGCGTTTTTTGAATGCCACGGACGATGAAGCCCTGCGTGCCGCATTTCAGCTCGCCAGGCTCGAAGGCATCATCCCGGCGCTGGAAAGCGCTCATGCGCTGGCGGCGCTCGAACAACTGCAGTTCAACGAAAAAGATACCGTGGTCATCTGCCTCAGCGGCAGAGGCGATAAAGACCTGGCAGCGTATATGCATGCCATGAATCAAGGAGATGAGATATGAACAGGATAAAAGCACTTTTTGAAAAGAAACAGCACGATGTGCTTAACGTGTACTGCACGGCCGGCTATCCGCAGCTCGACAGCACCCTGGCCGTGATGAAAGCCTTGCGGGAAAACGGTGCAGACCTCATCGAGCTCGGCATGCCTTACAGCGATCCGCTGGCCGACGGGCCTGTGATACAATCCAGCAGCGCCAGGGCGCTGGAAAACGGAATGACAGTGGCGGTATTATTCAGTCAACTGAAAAATTTCAGGCAAAGCATCCATATTCCGGTGATCCTGATGGGATATATGAACCCGGTATTGCAATACGGATTTGAACAATTCTGCGCTGATGCCTCCACGTTAGGCATTGATGGATTGATCCTCCCCGATCTGCCCATCTATGAATTTGAAACAGAGTACGGGGCCATCATTAAAAAATACGGGCTGGATTTTATTTTTCTCGTCACTCCCGAAACATCCGACGAAAGGATCAGAAAGCTGGATGCATTGAGCACGGGATTCCTGTACGCCGTTTCTTCATCTTCCACTACAGGCAAAGATAAAGACCTGGCTGCCCAGGCTGCCTATTTCAAAAAGCTGTCGGGCATGTCGTTGAAAAACCCGGTGCTGGTAGGGTTCGGCATTAAAGACCGGCAAACCTTTCAAACGGCATGCAGCCATGCCAACGGGGCCATCATCGGAAGCGCATATATACGAACGTTAGAAAGCGGGCCGGTGGAAGAAAAGACCAGGCAGTTCCTGGGATCAATTTTAGCATCATGAAGCTCGTCATCATCAAATACAATGCAGGCAATATCCGGTCGGTGCTCTATGCCCTGGAACGCATCGGCGTGCAGGCAACGGTTACCGACGATCATGAGCTGATTGCATCGGCCGGCCGCGTGATCTTTCCGGGTGTGGGCGAAGCCAGCACAGCCATGCATTACCTGAAGGAAAGAGGGTTGGATAAGCTCATCAGGGATCTTAAACAACCCGTGCTCGGCATCTGCCTCGGCATGCAACTGATGTGCGCCTATTCGGAAGAGAACGATACGGATTGCCTTGGCATCTTCGATGAAACCGTAAAGCTGTTCAGGCCCAAAAACGGACAGGAGTTCAAAGTGCCGCAGATCGGATGGAATTCCATTTATGACCTGAAGACCGGCCTCTTCAAAAATATTCCCGACAACAGCTATTGCTATTTTGTGCATGGATACTATGCAGGCCGGGGCGAGCATAGCATTGCCTACACCGATTATGTGCTGCCCTACAGCTCCGGATTGCACAGGGATAATTTTTA
>CAYYZJ010000479.1:0-4374 GCA_964475615.1 uncultured Flavitalea sp.
TAATTAACAGATTTTTTGCCTCTTCATCCAGTTGCACGGGCGCTGTTTTATAGCGCTCGGCGAAATCCACGGCGAACTTGCGGAACAGGAGCGGGATGTCTTCCTTGCGGTCGCGGAGCGAGGGAACCCTGATGGGGACGGTACTCAGGCGATAGTAAAGGTCTTCCCTGAACTTGCCTTTATCGGTAAGGGCAAGCAGGTCTTTATTGGTAGCGGCAATGACCCGCACATCTGTCTTCTGTACTTTGGAAGAACCCACGCGGATGAATTCGCCGGCTTCCAGCACCCGGAGCAGCCTGGCCTGTGTGCCCAGGGGAAGCTCCCCGACCTCGTCCAGAAAAATCGTTCCTCCGTTAACGGTTTCAAAATATCCTTTCCTGGATTCCACGGCGCCGGTAAAAGAGCCTTTTTCATGACCGAAGAGTTCCGAATCGATGGTGCCTTCGGGAATGGCGCCGCAGTTCACGGCAATAAAAGGATTATGCTTGCGCGAGGATAAAGCATGAATGATATGAGAAAAGATTTCCTTGCCCACGCCGCTCTCTCCGAAGATGAGCACCGTGAGGTCGGTATTGGCCACCTGGGTGGCTACCTGCAATGCGTAGTTCAAACCGGGCGAGTTGCCGATGATTCCGAAACGGTTTTTTATTGATTGAATTTCCATTTTTATAATTCGTTTAGCTCTAAGCGCCTTTCGTAATCTTCCAGTATTTTGCGGACTTCTGCTTCAAGAATTGGAATATTTTTCTTTATAACAATCCAGATTCTGTCATGTTCAATATCATAATACTGGTGGTTGATGATGTTCCTTAGCCCGATAATTGATATACTCAGTATAGGATTGTATTTCCTTCGTATATTGGTTAATCCGTTCAATCGAAATAATGATATCTTCCAGCCAAACAGAAACATCACGATAGGGCATAGAGTAGTTTCTTGTCCTTGTTGATAAAATATTTTAAAAATTTATTTCGTATGTTTTTTTCCTGTACCAGGTCTATTTCACGGTTGGTTATATTTTTTAATAGTAATTCCAGCTTTTCAAGATTTTCCACTCGTTCATACACGTTTTCGTTGTTGGTCGGTTCTGTATAATCGAATTCTACTAAAAAGTCGATATCGCTTTTATCTTTAAAATCGGTATTCCTTGAAGCGGAACCAAAAACATAAAGAGTTCTCACATGATGCTTTTTGCAGGCATCAATGATTTTGTTGAGATTATTTTTTACAATATCAACCATAACATATTATTCAATCGCTTCCCCCAACAGCGTGGTCTGCGTGCAGCCCGTTACCTTAACCATCACATAATCCCCCTTGCGGGCCCTGGTTCCTTTTTTAGGGAAGACCAGCACTTTGTTCTGGCTGTTGCGGCCCATCCAGTCGTCGGCGCTTTTGCGGGAATCGCCTTCGATCAGCACCTTGAATATTTTGCCGATGTCTTTTTTATTGCTCTCCAGCGAAAGGCGGTTCTGCAGTTCCACGATCTCATTGAGCCTTTTTTTCTTTACGGCTTCGGGCACATCGTCGGCATAGCGGCGGGCAGCCAGTGTTCCGGGCCTTTCACTGTAAAAGAACATATAGCTCATATCGTACCGGGCATACTGCATCAGTTCGAGCGTATCCTGATGGTCGGCTTCCGTTTCCGTGCAAAAGCCGGCAATGATATCGGAGCTGATGCCGCAACCGGGAATGATCTCGCGGATGCGGTCGATCCTGGCTATATACCATTCGCGGGTGTAGGTGCGGTTCATGAGCTGCAGCACACGCGTCGACCCGCTCTGCACCGGGAGATGGATGTATTTGCAGATGTTCTCATACTTTGCCATCGTATGCAATACCTCGTCGGTAATGTCTTTGGGATGGGAAGTGGAGAACCTTACCCTGAGATCGGGCGAAATGGTAGCCACCCTTTCGAGCAGGCCGGCAAAAGTCACTGCTTCTTCCCAGCCTGCGGGACTGTAATAATAACTATCCACATTCTGCCCCAGCAGGGTCACTTCGCGATATCCCCGGCGGAACAGGTCTTCGCATTCCCTCACTATTGAAGCGGCATCGCGGCTTCTCTCACGGCCACGCGTAAACGGCACCACGCAGAAGGAGCACATATTGTTGCAGCCGCGCATGATGCTTACAAAAGCAGTGACGCCATTGCTGTCGAGGCGAACGGGAGCAATATCTGCATAAGTTTCTTCGCGGCTGAGCAATACGTTCACGGCTTTTTGTCCGCCTTCGGCATCGGCTATCAGTCCGGGCAGTGTCCTGTATGCATCGGGGCCCACCACGAGGTCAACCAGCTTTTCTTCTTCCAGGAACCGGGCTTTCAGCCTTTCGGCCATACATCCCAGCACGCCTACCAGCATGGATGGCCTGTTTTGTTTTACCTGCCTGAATAGCTGCAGGCGGTTGCGCACCGTTTGCTCTGCTTTTTCGCGGATGGAACAGGTGTTCAGCAGAATCAGGTCGGCCTCCTCATAATTGCGGGTGGCGCCGAAACCATGGTCATTGAGAATGGAAGCCACGATCTCGCTGTCGGCAAAATTCATCTGACATCCATAGCTTTCTATATAGAACCGCTTCCGGTATTCGTTGGGGTCTGCTTCAAAAGGAGCATAAGCCTCGCCCTGGCGACTTTCATCATGTATAGTATGCAGCTCAGGCATCATTTGCATCACCATTAAGCTGCAAATTTACGGAAAAAGAAAGTTGAATGTCAAGTTGGCAGAAAAAGCGGTGGTTGCAATGGGGAATGGCTATATCATTGCATGAATTCTTTATTGTAAACTGTACTGTCTCCTGCTTTCAAATCCACGCGTTCAATTTCACACAGTCCGTTGGAGGTAAAGCCAAGTCCGGTGATCAGTCCGCATGATTGATTGTATGCTGCCGTGAAAACGCTGATACCATTGATGCTTATGCTGACCTTTTTATCTTTCACCGCAAACTCCATATCCTGCCATTCCCGGATATCGGCGCCCAGTGCGGAAAGATCATGGGACTGGCCGTTCAGCTCATTCTCGCCAAACTGCGCCATCAGTTTGCCCGTGCAGCCTTTCAATGAGTTGATGAAATACATAAAATAATGCTGGCAAAAAACTTCGCTCATCAAATAAGGACAGGATTCATTGTTTATTTCCTTCACCCTTATCCTGTACTTCATCACAAAATTATCGCTGCTGTATCTGATGCTGGATGGAAAGAACACCGCGGCATAATCATTCTCCTTCTGAATATCGACCTTGCTGTTCAGCACATCGCCGGGCGTTAGCTTCACGGAACCGCTACCGGCATTCGTTGACCGTGAAATATATTTCGGCCTGCTTCCGGGCGTTCTTTCTTTGGCGGAAAAAAGCCATCGGTCGGTAGGAATGCTCACCGGAACTGTTTTAATGATCCTGTCATTGGCGATCAGCTTTGCATTATGCCAGCCCGGTTCATAATAAATATCGGTGAGCGTGTAATTGTGTTTATAGATCCTGACCTTCCGGTTTTTGTCCCATGATTGCTGGATAAAAAAGCTGTCTGCTGTTACCGAATCGATATTGTATTTAAAGATCACGGTATTGGGAATATCATTGCCCGTAACCTTTGTTGCAGAAAACCGGGCTTTATCGAAATTACCGGGATTGGATTTATGGGGCATGATGATGGCGACTATGCCCAATGATGCCAGGGCCAGCGTGCCTCCCAGGATAACGGGCCTTGGATTGCGTTTGAAAATGCCCGCTTTTCTTTCCTGCTTCATGATTTTTACTCGATATGAAATTCCTCCAGTTTTGATAACCCGCGGTCACGGCAATGGCATCGAGCGTGGCTGCCTGCGGGAGACGGGAGAATTGACCGTTCAGCAATCGCCGGATGGTCGACAGGCTTATCAACACTCCTGTCTTCGATTCAATGATATCGCATAACGCTGCCAGGTCTCTTTGCACCAGCTTCCCGGAAGAGGGGAAACCGGTATGGACACACAGTTCAGTCAGGCATATTTTGACCAGTTCATGGTCATTAATCGATTTTGACTGCATTTTAAACCTGATTTGAATGGCTTTTGAAGGCAAGGGCCGGACCTCTGCAGATTAGTTTTGACAACATAAATATAAAACACAATGAACAGATTTTTCAAGACCGTGCTGCTGACGGGGTTATTCGTGGGTACTACCGACCTGGTCAGCGCTTACATCAACCAGTTCATCAATTCAGGAAAGTTTCCCGACAAAATGCTGAATGCCATTGCCGGGTACGCCATCGGGTTTAACACTGCCCTTCCCGGCAATAACTGGATCGCTTTGCTGGGCTTGTTCTTTCATTATTTTATCGCTTTCTCCTTCACGCTCTTCTTCTTCCTGATATTTCCTAAGATAAAATTCCTTCGAT
>CAYYZJ010000480.1:0-1514 GCA_964475615.1 uncultured Flavitalea sp.
CCCGGAAGATCGGCAACCGCCTTTCCCCTTCCTATGGTGGCCAGCGAACCTTTGTCGAAATATTTGAACGGCTTGAAAGAAATTTTTTTGTGAAAATCGGCGAGATGCCTGCCGACATAATTACCCATCTGAATAGCAGGCTGCGCCAGCCCGGGATGACCTTTCGGATATTCTTCCGTTTTCATCATGGCAATATCGCCGATGGCAAAGATATTATTGCTTCCTTTTATCAGGCAGTGTTCATCGGTAAGCAATCTTCCTTTTTCGATCCATTCGGGCTTCAGTCCGGGAATAATATCGCCCATTACTCCGGCCGACCAGATCACGGTATTCGTTTTGATCTGCTCCCCGCTTTTGAAAGTGATCGTTTGCCCGTCATAAGCGCTCACCAGGGTGTTCAGGTGAATGATGATGCCCATTTTTTCCAGGTCTTTTTTTGCTCTTGCACCGGCTTGCGGCGACATGGCAGGAAGCAAACGGTCGAGCCCTTCTACCAGATATATCTTCATTTCCTTAAAGTTCAGCGCAGGATAATCTTTCGGCAGAATATTTTTTCTCAATTCGGCAAGCGCGCCTGCTGTTTCCACGCCGGTAGGCCCGCCGCCCGTGATCACGATCGTAAGCAGCGATTTCAGCAATTCGGGATCGGTGGTCATATTCGCCCTTTCCAGTATCTGCATGAGCTGGCTCCGCAGGTTAAGCGCATCGGGAATGAATTTGAGCGGGAATGAAAATTTTTTCAACTCATCATTGCCGAAAAAATTCGACCTGGTGCCATTGGCGATGATCAGGTAATCATATTGCAGGTTGCCGGCCAGCGTGATCACACAATTGGAATCGGGATCGATGGATAATACTTTCAGCATCCTGAAATGAAAATCTTCATAATGAGCGAACACTTTTCTCAGCGGGCCTGCAATGGCATCAGGCTCCAGCCCTGCGGTGGCTACCTGGTATAAGAGCGGTTGGAAAGTATGGTAATTGTGCTTATCGAACAATACCACCTGAAATCCTTTGCCGCGCAATTTCTTAACGGCATTGATGCCTCCGAAGCCGCCGCCGATGATCACTACCCTGGGTCTCCCGGTGTCGGGGATATTGAGGAACAGATCGGGTATCTTGTCCATACGCTGCTTTATTAAATCAGCCATCTTATTCACGGATGGCTGATTCATGAAATGATGCTGCAATACTATTTTTAGTCCTCGTGTTACAGACTTTTTTTCTGATAACGCCCCATCAACTGGCCTTCAACCAGTACATGGCCTTTCATTGCCTGCAGCAATGCCTGTTTGGTTTCGCCGGCTTTCAGATCGAGTATACTGTCGAGCGCAAATATCCTGAAATAATAACGGTGCGTTCCCGTTGGAGGACAGGGGCCGTTGTATTGCATTTTGCCGTAACTGTTCTTTCCCGGTATTCCCGGAACGCTTTTTTCGGGAATGACCTGTTCGGGCGGAATATTCCATAATATCCAGTGGTCGAAAATGCCTTTGCTGGCATCCGGGTCTTCC
>CAYYZJ010000481.1:0-3839 GCA_964475615.1 uncultured Flavitalea sp.
ATCCCACCATCAACACCGATAAAATAATCGTAAGGATCCCTATGGCGATGGTGATGCGTGTTTTTTTGCTCACGCCTTTCCATTCTTTCAATGCGAAGCCCCAGAAATTGGCGACCAGGATAATGAATGCCATGTGCAGGATCCAGGAGCTGGCCCCATTACCCAGCTTGCTTTCGCCCATCCCATAAAAAAAGACTTGCAGGAACCAGGTAGTGCCGGCCAATGCCGCAAGCAGATAATTTTTGGTGAGCGGCGTTCGCTCATCGGTATAATCGCCGAACGTTCTGTTGCGTGCGTTCAGCGCCATGCACCAGATGAAATTGGTGGTCAGTCCGCCCCAGAGCAATACCACATACGTAACATTGTTCTGGTACAAAGGGTTCATGCCTGCCTGCACTGCCGCTTCTGCCATGGGCTTGCCCGATTCGATGCCGAAATTGAAGCAGGCGCTGAGTATGCCGGAAATGATCGCCACGATCAAGCCTTTTACGAGACTGAATTCCGAAACGCTTTTTTTCTTCTCTTCTTCCGGCAATTCCTTTTCTTTCATCATCCCCGCCCTGCCGCAGATGTATATGCCGAGCAAACAGATTGCCACGCCGGCCAGCACAATGCGGCCCCAGGCGGTGTGGAGTAATTCGTTGAATGTTGTTTTGCCCGGCGCTTTCGCAAAATTATAATAGATGGGAGGCACGAGCGCGCCGAAGGCAGAACAAAAGCCGAGTATCACCGAATTGCCGAGCGACATGCCGAGATAACGAACGCCGAGGCCGTAGGTCAGTCCGCCGATGCCCCAGAGTATTCCGAAAAAAATCGTCCAGCCAATGATGGAAGGCGATGTGCTCTTAATGATCTGCGTAAACTCCGGCACTGTAAGCCATGCGGCAAGCGGAGGCACGATGAGCCAGGAGAACAATCCGCCGATGATCCAGTAGTTCTCCCAATGCCAGCCCTGCACTTTTTTATAAGGCATGTAAAAGCTGCCTGAGGCAAAGCCGCCGATGAAATGAAAAATGATCCCTGATATGACCTGCATTCGTTGTGGTTTTATTTTATACCTCCGTCAGGGTTTGCAATCCTGACGGAGACAGGAGTTCAGCTATTTTACAGCAAAATGATAAATCCCCGATCCCAGTTTCAATACCACATATCCGTTTTCAGTGCCGGTAACCTGTATATCTTTTACAGAGGAAATGGCATTACCGCTTTCTGTAACTGCATCTGCGCGCGAAGCAGGAATATAAACGGTGGCAATGGTGTTCACCGGTATCTCAACATCGATGGATAAATCCCCGTTTTCTTTTTTCCAGCCGGCGCTTGTTTTTCCATAATAAGTATCCAGGCCTGCCGATGCCTGGCTCAAGCCTTCTCCGGGATGGGGTATGATGCGGATATGCTTGTATCCGGGGCCGTCCGCATAAGTATCGAGACCTGCGATGACCCGGTACATCCAGTCGCCGATAGCGCCGTAAGCGTAATGATTGAAAGAATTCATTCCGGGAGTTTGAAAACTGCTGTCGGGCCTGATGCCGTCCCATCTTTCCCAGATGGTGGTAGCGCCCATTTTCACCGGATATAACCAGGATGGATAAGTGCTTTGCAGCAAGAGCTTGTAAGCAAGATCGGTATAGCCGAAACGGGTGAGCACATGGCAGAGATAAGGCGTTCCCAGGAAACCGGTGGTGAGATGGTTGTCATAATCCTTGATATTTTCCGCAAGCCTGGCCGCTGCCTGCGCCCTTTGCGATTCGGGAAGCATGTCGAAATTCAATGCCAGCACATAGGCTGTTTGCGTTCCGGATACGAGCCTGCCGCCGGGGGTCATATATTCTTTTAAGAATGCAGCTTTTATGCGCTGCAGCAGTTGTTCATAACCGTTAGCCTCATCCGTTTTTCCCAGCACCTTTGCTGCATTGATGAGCAGTTGCGTGGAAGCGGCATAGAAGCATTGTGCAATAAGGTATTTGTCGGTAACGGCAGAGCGGCCGTCGTTATCATCGAAGGGGCGGTAAAAAAGCCAGTCGCCGAAATGAAAGCCGGTATTCCAGAGATCGTCCCTGCTTTTAGCATGCATGTATTCCACCCAGGCTTTCATGCTGGGATATTGCTGTTCCAGCACGTTGCGGTCGCCATAAGCGAGGTAGATATTCCAGGGAATGATCGTGCTCACGTCGGCCCATCCTGTGCTGCCGCCTGAGTGCGGGCCGAGCACATTGGGAATGACGAAAGGAACCATTCCATCGGGCCCCTGGTCGGCGGCAACATCGCGCAGCCATTTGGCGAAAAAATTATTGACATTCATATTGAAGGTGGCGGTGCGGGAAAAGACCTGGGCATCGCCCGTCCAGCCCAGGCGTTCATCGCGCTGGGGGCAGTCAGTGGGCACGTCGAGGAAATTGCCTTTTTGTCCCCATTGAATATTATGCTGCAGTTGATTGATGAGCGGATCGGACGAGCTGAAGCTGCCGGTAGGCTGCATGTCGGAATACAGGGCCACTGCAGTGAAATCGGCGGGATTCAGCTCTCCCTTCACTCCTTCTACCTTAATGTACCGGAAGCCATGAAAAGTGAAATGCGGCTCAAAAGTTTCTTCTGCTCCTCCTTTTAGTATATACGTGTCCGTTGCTTTTGCGGCGCGCAGGTTTTCCGTATAAAAATTGCCTTCCTTGTCCAGCACTTCGGCATGCTGGATGATGATGCTGTCGCCCGCATTGCCTCTTGCTGTTACCACAACCCAGCCCACGAGGTTCTGACCGAAATCGATCACTTGTTCTCCCCTGGGCGTTTTGAATATATGCAGCGGCTTGAATGTTTCATGTTTTTTAACCGGTTCATTCCAGGTGGCCACCAGGATATCTTTGGGGTCGTTTTCTATTTTAACTCCGCTCCAGCCGGATGCATCGTATTGCGGCGTTGTCCATCCGCTGTTTTCCTTGCGTGCATCGTAGAGTTCTCCGTGATAGATCTCTGAATTCCTGATTGCGCCTGTTGAAGATTTCCAGGTGCCGTCGCTCAGTATGGATGCGGTGCTGCCGTCGTTGTACGTAATGTCCAGTTGAAACAGCAAAGCCAGTGTTTTGCCATAGCTGTCTTTATTTCCTCCCCAGGCAAGATAGCCTCTGTACCATCCGCTGCCCAGGGTAACGCCGATGGCATTGCTGCCTTCATGAAGCAGGCCGGTTACATCGTAGGCCTGGTATTGAAGTCTTTTGTTATAGCTCGTCCAGCCCGGCGTTAAATAAGCATCCCCTACTCTTTTACCATTGATATAGGCTTCATACAAGCCGTGGGAGGTGATGTAAGCAGTTGCAGATGCAATCTTCTTATCGGCATCGAACTGTTTCCTCAACAGCGGGCTCGGCCGCAGTACGGAATCTTCAATATAATCGGGGGTGATCCATTGCGCTTTCCAGCCAGACGGCTGCAGCAGGCCCATTTGCCAGAATGCGACATTGCTCCAGCCGGAAGCCTTGCCCCGGTTATCCCAGGCCCTTACCTGCCAGTAATATTTTTTCCCGGGCTCGAGCGGTGCGCCCTGGTAAGTGACATGCACGGAGGAATCGGAATTGATCTTGCCGCTATTCCATACAAGGTTTTTTTCTTTTGTCAACGTGCCGGAGCCGGTGCTTACTCTTATTTCATAGGCGGTTTGTGTGGTATTTCTTTTATCGCTGGTCAGTTGCCAGCTCAGCCTGGGCGAGCGGGCATCCAGTCCGGTGGGATTGACCAGGTTCTCGCAAAGCAAGTGTTGAACTTTTATCTGGGCCATGCCTGCAAACATTATGCATTGTAAGGCAAAAAACAAACCAGACCTTTTTTTCATAATAAACGGGGTTAAT
>CAYYZJ010000482.1:0-2734 GCA_964475615.1 uncultured Flavitalea sp.
ATTGAAGCCGCTTATTGAAATCATGGCATCGGTTCCTTCGGTGGCAATCGGCTTTCTGGGCATTGTAGTGGTAGGGCCCGCCATTGCCAAAGTATTTCATCTGCAAAACGGATTAAATGCGCTGAACGGCTCTGTGCTGCTGGCGATCATGAGCCTGCCGACAGTAATAACGGTTTCGGAAGATGCAATACATGCAGTGCCGCAAACTTTTCGCGAAGCCTCTTATGCAGTAGGCGCCGGCAAATGGGAAACGCTGATCAAGGTTACCATTCCTGCTGCAACGCCCGGCTTGATTGCGGCCGTTATGCTGGGCGTGGGCCGGGCCATCGGCGAAACGATGACGGTGCTGATGGCCACCGGAAATGCGGCTGCATTGCCAAAAGGATTCCTCGATTCGATACGCACCATTACGGCAACCATCGCAATAGAAATGGGAGAGGTGCCTTATCAGACAACCCATTATTTTGCTTTGTTTGCCATAGCGGCCGTTCTGTTTATCATCACCTTAACGGTAAACATACTGGGCGAATCGCTGGCAACGCGGTTAAGAAAATTCAATGTATCATGAAGCAGGCGCTGCAAAAAATATCATGGCTGATACCGGCCGGCTGCACGGCAATGGTATTGTTTTTTCTGCTGGTGATCATGTGGGATCTGCTTTCAAAAGGATTGCCCGTCATATCTTTTCATTTTTTGATCGATTACCCTTCCGAAGGAATGACCAAAGGCGGCATCCTCCCTGCGGTTATCGGCACTTTTTTGCTTACCGTCATTACCACTGTTTTTTCCGTTCCGCTGGGTATATGCTGTGCGGTTTATTTAAGCGAATATGCCGAAAATAATCTGGTCACCAAACTGATCAGGGCCTCTATCAGGAATCTCGCTGCCATTCCCTCCATTATTTATGGCTTGTTTGGACTGGCCCTGTTTGTGCAGGGGTTGAGACTGGGTACTTCATTAATATCCGCGGGACTGACGCTTGGACTTTTGTCGCTGCCCTACATCATCACCACCACGGAAGAAGCGCTCAAGCGCGTACCGTTCAGCATTCGCGAAGGCACGCTTGCAGTGGGCGCCACGCAACTGGAAACGATAAAGGATGTTGTGCTGCCTGCAGCCGTTCCGGGAATACTGACGGGAGTTATCCTCACTTTATCGAGGGCAGCGGGCGAAACGGCGCCGATACTTTTTACCGGCGTTGCTTTTTATACCAACAGCCTGCCGGGTTCACTGAACCAGGAATTTATGGCGCTTCCATATCATTTGTATATGCTTTCCACCCAACACCAGTCGATAGAACAGGTGAAGCCGCTTGCTTACGGCACGGCGGTGGTATTGATACTGCTTGTTTTTGCGATGAACCTGATTGCTTTTTTTATACGATACAAGTACAGACAACATGAATGAGCATCCGCTACCCAAGATTTCGGTCAAGGCACTCAATCTTTCTTTTGGAGAGAAGCAGGTGCTGAAAAATATCAATATAGCGTTTCCTGAAAAAAAAATCACTGCATTAATTGGGCCTTCGGGATGCGGCAAATCCACCCTGCTCCGTTGTTTCAACCGCATGCACGATCTATTGCCTTATGCGCATATTTCGGGCGAAATACTGCTCGACGGCATAAATATTTATGATCATCAGCTTTCCGTTACACAGGTGCGTCGCAAGGTGGGGATGGTTTTTCAAAAGCCTAATCCTTTTCCCAAAACCATTTATGAAAACATTGCATACGGCTTGCGTATTAACAGCTTTGAAAAATCAACGATCAGGCAGGCGGTTGAGCAGGCTTTGCGCGAAAGCTATTTGTGGGAAGAAGTGAAGGATGAGCTAGGCAAGCCTGCCACTCAATTATCAGGCGGGCAGCAGCAACGGCTTTGCATTGCAAGGGCGGTAGCGCTCCGCCCCGAAGTGATTTTGATGGATGAACCCTGCTCCGCCCTCGATCCCATCAGCACCGGAAAAATCGAGGAGCTCGTGCTCGAGCTGAAAAAACAATATACCATCATTATCGTTACGCATAATATGCAGCAGGCGCTGCGGTTAGCGGACGAAACTGCCTTTATGTATATGGGGGAATTGATAGAAGCGGGAAAAACGGAAGATATTTTTAAGCGCTCGAAAAAAGAGCTTACGAGGAATTATGTTGAAGGGCATTTTGGATGACAACCTTTAAGTCAGCTTCCTGTACGATTCGATATTTATTCCAGTTTTATTTTGGAATTATGCTGTATAATCCCCAGCATATCCAGAATATTCTGCCTAATAGCCTTCCGCTCCGACCTCGCTATGAAATGCGGGCGATTCCTGAAAAAATGAATGCGTAAAAAAGGAACATTGACGAGGCGCTTTTTGGCAAACTCGGCATTGCTGGTATAAACCAACTCATCGTTGGCGCCCTGCAGGTAAATTACCGGAATATGGATCTTCGGCCATAGCGGCAGCATCGCCGTAAGCTCTTCGCGATGATGTATTTTTTCCGTATTGGCAGAACGGAACATGCGGGGAATGAACCAGCGCACAAGCGGATTTTCAATAAGACCGGTGAACCAGAAATAATTTTCCTTTCCCGGCGCCAGTGAAGGGCCTACCAGCACCAGTCCGTCCACCAGATTGGGATAATCCATGGCGATGCGGCAGGCAATAGGCGCGCCATAGGATTCGCCGACAAGAATGATGGGGCGGCATACTTTATTCAGACTGTCGAGGATGAAATGCAGCATGTAGGCCTGCTTC
>CAYYZJ010000483.1:0-4215 GCA_964475615.1 uncultured Flavitalea sp.
GCTCGTAAGCCTGATCTCCAGCGATATAGAAGTGATGCCCGATGCGCTTGCCGGACTGGCCGCATCGGCAGCCCTGGCCGTATCGGATATTCCCATCAAGGAGATCATCAGCGAAGTGCGGATAGCCCGCGTGGATGAAAAGCTGCTGGTAAATCCCGGCCGCACCGACCTGGAAAAAGCCGATATGGAATTCATCATCGCAGCCACTGAAAAAAACCTGTTGATGGTTGAAGGCGAAGCTGCCGAATGCAGCGAAGAAGACCTCGTGAATGCCCTTCAACTGGCACATGAGGCCATCCGCGTTCAGATCAAAGCGCAGGAAGAGCTGCGTGCCAAGGTCGGCGTTACCGGAAAAAGAGATTATCCCAAACCGCCCCATAACGAAGAGCTGCAGCAGAAAGTGATTGCTTTTGCTAAGGACAGAGTTTATCAGATCTCCAGGGCCGGCAGCAGCAAGCATGAACGTAGCCAGGCTTATGACACACTGAAAGAAGAGCTGATCGCCAGTCTCGGCGAAGAAATCAGCGATACCGATAAAAAGCTGGCCGGTAAATATTATGAAGACCTGAAATGGGAAGTGGTGCGCAATATGATCCTCGACGAGAAGGTTCGCCTCGACGGCCGCTCGCTCGACCAGATCCGCCCGCTCTCCATGGAAGTAGACCCGCTGCCTACTCCGCACGGATCTTCCTTGTTCACCAGGGGCGAAACGCAATCGCTCACCACAGTAACATTCGGCACTCCGCTGGATGAACTGCTGATCGAAAGCGCAGCCAAATCCGTCGACAGTAAATTCTTCCTCCATTATAATTTCCCTCCGTTCAGCACCGGCGAAGTAAAGATGCTGAGAGGCCAGAGCCGCCGCGAAGTAGGACATGGCAACCTCGCCATGCGCTCTTTGAAACAGATGATGCCGAACAAGGATTATGCGTACACCGTTCGCGTGGTGAGCGATATCCTCGAATCGAACGGATCTTCTTCCATGGCAACGGTCTGCGCCGGATCGCTCGCTTTGATGGATGCCGGAGTGCCCATACCCAAGCACGTTAGCGGAGTGGCCATGGGACTGATCACCCGGCCTGCCGACGGCAAGTACGCTGTACTGACCGATATTTTGGGAGATGAGGATCATCTCGGCGATATGGACTTTAAAGTGACCGGCACCCGCGACGGCATCTGCGGCGTGCAGATGGACATCAAGGTATACGGCCTCAGCATGGAGACCATGCGCGAAGCCCTGGAGCAGGCGCGCAAAGGCCGGCTCTTTATCCTCGATGCCATGTACAACTGTATTGCCGCACCGCGCGAAGAAGTGAAACCGCACGCTCCGAGAATGGAGAAACTGTTCATCGACAAGGAATTCATCGGCGCCGTGATCGGGCCGCAAGGAAAAGTGATCCAGGAAATCCAGCGCGAAACCGGAACTACCATCAATATCGAGGAAGTGGGCAATTATGGCGAAGTGAGCATATTCAGTCCCGCGAAAGAAGGGCTCGAAAAAGCCGTTGCCTGGATCAAGGGAATCGTTGCCGTGCCTGAAGTAGGACAGGTTTATGAATCGAAAGTAAAATCGGTTATGCCTTATGGTGCGTTTGTGGAGTTCCTGCCCGGCAAGCAAGGCTTACTGCATATCAGTGAAGTAAGCTGGAAAAGGCTGGAAAGCATGGAAGGCGTGCTGAACGAGGGCGATTCCGTAAAGGTGAAGCTCATCGGCATCGACCACAAGACAGGCAAGTTCAAGCTCAGCCGCAAGGTGCTGATGCCGAAACCCGAAGGCAAGCCCCAGGGCCAAGGCCAGCCGCGCGAGCAAAGAGAAAGAGAATAAACGGGTCAGCAAAATATAATATAAAAGGTCTGTATCCGCAGACCTTTTTTTATTGAGAAAGTCATGAATAATTATATTCGTTTATCCATTGCTGTTAGCAGTGAACAGCAATCCGGAATACTCATCGCCCTGCTGGGCGAATCGGGGTTTGAAGGATTTGAGGAAGAAGAAAATATGTTGCATGCTTTTATTAAAGAGGAACAGTTCGATGCCGATGCGGTGAAAGAATTGCTGGATGGCTTCAACCTGAAATCTTCCGTAACGGTTATTCCGCCCATGAACTGGAATGCCGAATGGGAAAGGAATTTTCACCCGGTTATCGTGGATGATTTTTGCAGAGTAAGAGCGGCTTTTCATGAGCCGCTCGCTGACGTTAAGCATGAGATCATCATCACTCCTAAAATGAGCTTCGGCACCGGCCATCATGCAACCACTTATATGATGCTACAGGCCATGGGAGACATCGATTTTAATGACAAAAAAGTGCTGGACTTCGGCGCCGGAACCGGCATACTGGCCATTCTTGCGGAAAAATGCGGGGCTTCAGCAATACTGGCTATCGACAACGACGAGCAATGCGTGGAAAACGCGCTGGAAAATCTGGCCGTGAATCAATGTAAGCGTATTCAGGTGGAGAAGCGGGATTCTGCAGATTCAACGGATATCTACGACGTAATTCTGGCTAATATAAACCGCAATATCATCCTCTCCAATATGGCTTCTCTTCAACAACATTTATCGCCTTCAGGCGTTCTATTAGTCAGCGGTCTCCTGAAACAAGACCTTTCCGACATCGAACAGGAGGCCGTAAAAAACGGATTAAGCATATCCGCTATATGGGAAAAACAGAACTGGATCTGTCTGCGATTAGAAAAAATGAAAAGTTAAAGCTGGAAATGAACTGTTTTAATTATTTTTGATGTCCAACTCAACCTGTTTTATCAATGAAGGAGGTTCTTTTTATAGTACTGGCCTATCTGATCGGCTCTATTCCCACTGCTGTATGGGTGAGTAAATATTTTTTTGGTATCGATATCCGTGATTATGGAAGCGGCAATGCCGGCGCTACCAATACATTCCGTGTGCTGGGTTCCAAATGGGGAAGCCTGGTTATGCTGGTTGATGTGCTGAAAGGAGTTGCTGCAACAAGCTTATACGTTTTTGTTCCTTACTACCTGCATAATGAATGGGAGCGAACCAACCTGATGGTTGGGCTGGGACTGGCTGCCGTGCTCGGCCATATATTTCCCATCTGGGCCGATTTCCGCGGAGGAAAAGGAGTGGCCACTTTATTCGGCATGATCATCGCCATCCAGCCGCTGGTGGCCGTTTGTTGTGTTGGTGTTTTTTTACTCGTGCTCTATCTTACCCGCTTTGTTTCCCTGAGCTCCATACTGGCCAGCGTGGCATTTGCCGTGCTGATCCTGTTTATCTTCAATGAAAAAGAACCGCTATACCGCGCTTTTGCCATAGCCGTGGCCCTGCTGGTGATCCTTACTCATCAAAAAAATATAAGCCGGCTGCTGCGCGGCAGCGAAAGCAAAGTTCCCATCCTCAAGTACCGCGATAAAAGACGCCAGCGTCGTCAGGATTTTAATGAAGAGAAGTAGGAATAATTTTCAAAATCTTCAATACTCTGATTGAGCAGGATTCCAGTTGTGAATTCAGGGAATCCCTCCGGGTTTATCAAAAAAAAAGCGATGCGAAGAACCTTGCAATTGGCAACCGGTAAAAAGGAATTGTTCCAGTCGGTGATCAATTTATGCCGTTCCCTGGGCGGAGGATGGAATTAGGAATTTAATTTTGCAGCAGATTTCCTAACTGAAAATGTTGACAAGTGAAAACAGGTATTTTTTGTGTCGTTCTTCTTTCGTTATTCATGAGTAGCTGCACGCACAATGCCATTACCGGCCGAAACCAGCTCTCGCTTTATCCTGAATCCGAAATGCAATCCATGGCAAACCAGCAGTACAGGCAGTTTTTGAGCCAGAATAGGGTGATCAGTCCCGGTACAGGCAATCCTTCCGCCAAGGATGCGGAAATGGTGCGCCGGGTCGGCCAGCGGATATCGGCTGCCATTACGGATTATTATACGAAACAGGGTCTTGCCAAAGAGCTGGAAGGGTATAACTGGGAATACAATCTGGTCGATTCCAAAGAGGTCAATGCCTGGTGCATGCCGGGCGGGAAGATCGTGGTTTATACCGGATTGCTGCCTATTACCCAGATTGAAACGGCGCGGGCCATCGTGCTTGGCCATGAAATTACCCATGCGCTGGCCAGGCATGGCAATGAACGGATGAGCCAGGGCATGATCCAGCAACTGGGCGGCGTGGCTTTGTCTGTCGCCATCGCCAATAAGCCTGCCGAAACACAGAATCTCTTTATGA
>CAYYZJ010000484.1:0-2479 GCA_964475615.1 uncultured Flavitalea sp.
GTGGGGGAAAACGATATTCCCAAAGTTCACCTGGGCGATTCCGCATTCATAGAAGTGGATGCCTATAATAACCGTAAGTTCAGGGGAGTGGTCACCCAGATCGCGAGCAGCGTAGCTTCCTCCACTACTGGCACAAGCAGCAGCTCCACGATCTCTTCCAATGATGTGACCAATTACAAAGTGCATATCAGGCTTTCGCCGGATTCATACAAGGACCTCATCGATCCATCGAGGCCTAAGACCCTGGTATTTCGGCCAGGCATGACCGCTAGTGCGGATATCCAGACAAAAACCCATACCAATGTATTGTCGGTTCCCATCAATGCAGTGACCACCCGCGAAAGAAACAGCGATCATGCAGCAACCACCACCAAGGATGTAAAATCCGGCAGTAATGACAATACAGACAGCAAGCCGGCTTCAACCGCTTCGGGCGATCTGGATGAAGTGGTATTTGTTTTGCAGCCCGATAACACGGTTAAAAAAGTAAAAGTAAAAACAGATATCCAGGACATCAATAATATTGAAATCATAAGCGGCCTGAATGAAGGCGACCAGGTCATCACCGGCCCTTATGGAACCGTAAGCAAAACCTTGCAGGACGGAACAAAAGTAACCGTTGTTCCAAAGGAAAAGCTGTTTGAAGCAAAGAAATAATATTAATGAAGTTTGCCATAATCGGTGCCGGCAGTTGGGCCACAGCGCTGGCCAAGATTCTTACCGACAATCATTTTTCCATTCATTGGTGGGTAAGAAATCCGGCTGTTATCAAACACATCCAGCATCGCCATCACAATCCGCATTATCTCAGTTCAGTATATTTTGATATCAACCGCCTTTCCCTGAGCGATCAGCTCGAGGCAATTATCGCCGGCTCGGATCACATCATCATTGCCGTTCCTTCTGCTTATATTACCGATACGTTCAGCAAGCTGCCCCGCAACAGTTTTGCCGGCAAAAAAGTGATCTCGGCCGTAAAAGGAATTTTGCCTGAACAAAATTGGCTGCTGAACGAATACCTGAAAAATGAATTCAATCTTGAATTGAACGATTATTTTACTGTAATGGGTCCCTGCCATGCAGAAGAAGTGGCAGCAGAAAAATTGTCCTATCTCACTTTTTCGGGAACAGATGAAGCGGCTACTACAAAAATAGCTTCCTGCTTTTTCACGGAATACCTCAATACGATCGTGAATAACGATGTTTATGGCGTTCAGTATGCTGCTGTGCTAAAAAATATTTATGCGCTTGGCGCAGGCATGGCTCACGGCCTCGAATACGGCGATAATTTCCTGAGTGTGCTGATCGCCAACTGCGCGGATGAAATGGCCGTTTTTTTAAGAAAAGTAGGCATCAGCCATATTGAAGTAGGCGTTCATGAACAGGAAAATGCGGTATCGCATAAAAAAAGCGCCAATTATGCGGCCTCCGTTTATCTGGGCGATCTGCTGGTAACCTGCTATTCCCTGTTCAGCCGCAACCGGACCTTCGGCAATATGATCGGCAAAGGTTATTCCGTTAAAAGCGCCCAGCTTGAGCTCAATATGGTGGCCGAAGGGTATAACGCCAGTAAGTGCATCTATCTTATTAACAAAAAGATAAAAGCCGACATGCCCATTGCCGAAACCATTTACCGGATTTTATGGGAAAATGTTAAAGTTCGGGAAGGATTTAACCTGATCGAGACTTTTCTCGTCTAACTTTGTAAACAACAGCATATTTTATGATGCCTTTTTCTTATCAGGGATTTGGATTTACCAGCATCGTGCTGATGCTGATGGTCCTGATAGCCTCACAACTGTTCAGGCATCTCAAAGAATGGTTCCACAAAAAAAAGGTCCGCAGCAATTCCGTCGGCAAATAGCTTTCCTTCTTTTGTGAGCATCAGATGCCTGTCTTCATGCTTCATTTTTCCGGTATCGATATAAATGCAGCTCGCAGCTTCCAGCGCTTTTACCGCCTGGGCGCCGAATTGTTTCCTGACCTTATCCAGGCTGATCCCTTCCATGGTTCTCAATGAAGTCATGATGTATTCATTCAAAGCCTGCTCTGTGGTCAATACCTCTTTTTCCGGCTCGGGCAGCGACCGGATATAAATATTGTTGTTGGAAACATTCCACTGTCGCGAGTTCCCATTATATGAATGGGCTGAAGGCCCCAATCCCAGGTATTTTTTTCCCTGCCAGTAAGCGGAATTATGAAGGCTTCTTTTTCCGGGTTTTGCGAAATTGGAAATTTCATAATGTTCGTATCCTGCGGCTTCCAGCCATTGCATCAGCAAGGTGAACTGCCTGGCCTGGTCTTCGCTATTGACGTCGGCCGTTTTTTGCAGTGCGATCATTTTGCTGAGGGCAGTCCTGGGCTCAACCGTCAGGGCATAACAGGAGAGATGAGGAATGCCGAGCGCAATGGCCTGCTCCACATTCTGCTGCCAGCGCTGGTCATTCAGCAGGGGATAGCCGTAGATCAGGTCGACGCT
>CAYYZJ010000485.1:0-1542 GCA_964475615.1 uncultured Flavitalea sp.
TTGATTTCCGGTTTCTGATTCCCGCATCTCGTATCCCGCATCCCGCATCTTATATCCCGTATCCCGTATCTCGTCTCCCGTATCCCGCATCCTGTATCCCGCATCCCCCATCCCATATCTCACCTTAAACTCCTCAATCACTTCTACCAGCGGATGGCCTACATATTCCACTTCAAAATCCCATTTTTTGTAGAATGCTTTTTCAAAAGGGAGAATGACCAGCATTTTATCAACGGATTCCTTTATGGTTCTGACCCGGCTTTCTTTCCAGGCCCAGACCTGGGGAGAGATATAGTAGATAACCCTGAAACCCTGTTTTTTTGCCCATGATGCCATGCGTATATTGAATCCGGGATAATCGATCAGGATCAGGGCGTCGGGACTGAATTCGAGGATATCCTTTTTGCAGAACCTCAGGTTGCTGAGTATGGTGGGAAGATTTTTCAGCACTTCCGAAAAGCCCATGAAGGCCAGGTCGCGGTAATGCTTTACCAGCGTGCCGCCTGCTGCCTGCATGAGATCGCCGCCCCAGCAGCGGATCTGCGCTTCACCGTCCAGCTTTTTTATTTCTTTGATGAGATTGCTTCCATGAAGATCCCCCGACGCCTCGCCTGCGATAATGTAATACTTCATGAATGAAAATGATGAGCCGTAAAGATAGCAAAGGAACGCGGGATAACGCGGATCGGTGCGCGTAAATCAACTTACCAGTTTATATACCAGCACAACAATGCCATAGGCCAGCGTGGCCACAAAAATGCCTTTGGCTGTTTTGTCGCGGTGAGTATTTATATAGATGGTAAAAAAAACAGCGTTGGCAACAAGCGAAATGCTGCTTACGCCGGTGAGCAGCGATTTATTGGTGCGGAGCAGGTAGAGATATTCAGACATCCTTATGGACCTGGAAAAATTCCAGTAATAATAAATGAGCATAGCCAGCAGCGGGGCAATCAACCCGATGACTATTCCCAGTTTAAGGTTGTCTTTTTTGAATATCACAATTTCCACGTTTTTTCGAGTTTGTCCTTTAAAACGTAATTCGTCAGATCAAATTGCACGGGAACCACACTTACGTAATTGTTTTCAAGGGCCCATACATCGGTGTCCTTTCCCGTATCGAAGTTCACGAATTTGCCGGTAAGCCAATAGTATTTTTTACCGGAAGGATCGTTTCTTTCCAGGAAATCCTCTTCATATTTGGCATAAGCCTGCCTGCATATCTTCATCCCGGCAATCAGCTCTTCCGGAACAGCGGGGATATTCACGTTCAGCACAAGGTGCTTATCCAGGGGATTTTCAAGCAGGTGCTCCACGATGATGCGCGCATACTTCCGGGCTCCGTCAAAATTGGCTTCTACACTGTAATCCAGCAGGGAAAAGCCCACTGGATGCGATGGGTCAGTCACGGTGTCACCTCCTTTGCGATCGGATACTCAAGTGGCGCGGCTGACTCGCAGCCCTTCCTCCGGTTCGTAGTGCATGTCGAAGCCCGCCACCGAGGCATGGCCACTTGCATCGATGTCGAGCACGAGTTCGCCGGCC
>CAYYZJ010000486.1:0-1854 GCA_964475615.1 uncultured Flavitalea sp.
GGTGAACCATCCGTCGGACACTATTTTTTTATCCGAAGGAGCAACATGCGGATCCATCAGCGGCTGATCCTTATAACTGGTTTGCGTGAACTGCGGCCATTGATGGAACCAGTCTTTCGACGGCGGATCCTGCAGCAGGAAATGATAATAGCCGACATGATTGTATACCGCATCCTGTATCAGCTTCATTCCCCGTTTATGCAGCTCGTCGCTCAGCTTTTTATACATAACGGCGCCGCCTAAACGCGGTTCTATGGTATAATGATCGGTAAATGCATAGCCGTGCTCGGTGCGGCTGGGCATATCGTTCTCGATGACCGGCGTCATCCAGAGCGTGGTTACTCCCAGGTCTTTCAGGTAATCGAGATGGTTGATGATGCCCTGGAAATCGCCGCCATGGCGGAGGAATATCGAATCGCGGTTGAGCGACTGGTCTTTCATTCCCGCAATACGGTCATTGCTGCTGTCGCCATTGCTGAAGCGGTCGGGCATAAGCAGATAAATAAAATCGGATGAAGTAACGCCCTGCGCAAAACCCGTTCCGTTGCCCGGCCTTCTTGCCTTGAGCTCGAATTCGGTTACGCTCTCCCCTCCTCCATGTTTGAAATGAATTTTTATTTTACCAGGCTTCGCTGCGGGAGCAATCAGCAGATCGAGGAAAGCATAGTGCTTATTTTCCGGCCTGCTGATCTTTTCCAGCTTCACTCCTGCATAGCTCAGGCTGATGCTGTCATCGCCGACGCCTTCCCCGCGGATCATGAGCTGCAGCCGCGGATTTTTCATGCCCACCCACCAGTGGGTGGGATAGCATTTGATTGCCGACTGTGAAAATGCAGAGGAGAGAATCAGGAATACCAGGCAAAGCAATGCCGCTGTTTTTTTCATGATATCAAATTGAACGTTGTTCTTCGATCTCCAGGTAAGCGAGCTCCGGTTCGCTCACGGTTTCATTACGCTTTTCACGAACGATGAAATAACAGATCAGTCCGGAAAGCAGCATCATCAGTCCGCCCAGTTGCACGGCCAGCATGCGATCGTTATTGAGCCAATGCTCCATGATCCAGCCAAAGAAAAGGGAAGCGATGACTTCGGGCAGCACGATGAAGAAATTGAATATGCCCATGAACACGCCGATCCTGTCTTCGGGCAATGCGCCGGCCAGCATGGCATAAGGCATGGAAAGAATGCTTGCCCAGGCAATACCGACGCCGGTCATGCATAGGTATAATTCAAACGGCCGCGTCACAAATCCAACGGCAACCAATCCAGCCGCACCGCAGAGCAGGCATAAGGCATGCGTTTGCTTTCTTCCTATTTTTTTGGCAATGGCAGGAAGGATCAATGCAAATAAAAATGCGACAATATTGTAAAAGGTCAGCGTGAGGCCGCCGAACTCAATTCCTTTGCTGTAGGCCGGATCGCTGGTGCCGCCTGCATGAAAAACATTTCTTGCCACAGCAGTATTGTAATAAAACCACATGAGGAAAAGACCGGGCCAGGTAAAAAACTGAACAAGGGCAAGCTGTTTCATTTTGCCGGGCATATTGAACACGGCGCGATTGATCTCCCTGATGCCTGCGCCGAAACCCTTGTTGCTTTCCTTCACTTTTTCTTTAAACCCGATATCTGCCGGAGGATATTCTTTCGACGTGAAGATCGTATAGAGCACCGACAGCAGAAAAATAGAACCTCCTGTATAAAAAGCATATCGCACGGAATGCGGAATGGATCCGTTCTCCGAAACATTCGACACGCGAAATATATGCGACATGATCCAGGGAAGCGCCGATGCAATGCTTCCTCCCAGCCCGATCAAAAAACTCTGCATCGCAAAGCCTTTGGTGCGCTGGCTGT
>CAYYZJ010000487.1:0-3635 GCA_964475615.1 uncultured Flavitalea sp.
CACCTGGATCCAATATCTCCTGTTAACAGGCATGTTAATGGCATTCAGTTATTGTTCCATCGCTCAACCTGCTATCGATTATGGTAAAAGTTATGTCAACGTTACCAAAGGAACCACCGGCGGCACCATCGAGCCCGGCGATGTTCTTGAAATAAGATCCACTTTTGTTGTAAAGCAGGGCAGCTCCACCTCAACATCTTACGCCGATAGCTGTGCTTATTTTGATGTTATTCCTGCCGGCACCACTTATGTTCCCGGAACACTGGCCATCCTTACCAATGAAGGAAAAGTGTTCAGGTCATTCACCGATGCTTATGGCGATGACCAGGGATGGATCTCGGGTAGCAATATCCAGATCAATATGGGATACAATGCAACACCCCAGGCCACTGCCTTCAGGCGTGGCAGAATTCGATATAACGATAAACCTTCTTTTTATGGAAGCACCTGCATCATGGTCGCTTCTTTTCGTGTTACGGTCAATGCTGCTTCTGCTTACGGTTCCTCCATTAATATCGGAGGAGGCGTCTTCAGCTATCTTCCTGCCGGCGGTTCAATTACCAGCATCAATTTCAGCCCGGACAATATCATACTGTCGAAGAACTATGGGCTTTGTCCGAATACTGTCGGAACCAATGCCATCGTTTCCGAATACAACGGTACATTCGGATCGGGAAAGAATAAGAACAGAACGTCGTCTGCCAAGGTTCCGGCCAATTATACCTATGCCATTTTCGGGGCCAATATGCCCAATGACTATTATTATGGTGTGAGCAACAATACCAGCACCGGCGGTGCAGGTTACAGCACACTCAATACCTGGGCCTATCCGGATAATTCATCCACTTCGCATCGCGTGTTCAAGGTTTGGGATATCATCGGCGACCATACCGGCGCTGTTAATCCGAGTTTGGGTAATCCCGCAACAGATACCGTAAACAGCACCGGCGGATATATGGTGGTCATCAACTCATCTTATAAAATAGATACTGCTTTCCGCGATACCATCACCAATCTTTGTCCCAATACATATTACGAGTATTCGGCCTGGTTCAGGAATATCTGCAGCAAGTGCGGTTGCGACAGCAACGGTACCGGCGCTTCTTCGGGCAGCAGTTCATACAAGCCTACAGGGCCCGGCGATTCATCGGGTGTGCATCCCAACATGACCTTCAATGTAAATGGATATGATTATTATACTACCGGCGATATCGCATATACGGGTACGTGGGTAAAGAAAGGGTTCACTTATCTTACCGGCCCTACTCAAACCAGCATGGTAGTATGTATACGCAATAATGCTCCCGGCGGCGGCGGTAACGACTGGGCTATCGACGACATCAGCATTGCGAGCTGCTATCCCAATATCACGTTAACGCCTGCCAAGCCCGATACGCTTTGTATGGGCGCCGACGATACCATCCGTTTCAAGGTAAGCTGCTTTTTCAATAACTATACCGAATGGAAACTGGAAAAGAGCACCGACGGCGGCCTTACCTGGTCATCGCCGGGAACCGATACCACAGGCGCTCCTGCCAGCGGTTCTGCAACACCGGTGTTCAATGCGATGACCGGACAGTATGAATATACCATCACGCGTTATTACCGGTTGAATTATGTTGATGCGGAAGTAAGATATCGCCTTACTGTGGCCAGCACAACGGCCAACCTCAGCGATCCCAACTGTTCTTATATTGCTTCTTCATCCAAGATCATACGCACGGTGAACTGCCTGATCACGCTGCCCACCAGCATCGAAGTAAAGGGATGGCTGAATGAAACATCGGCCTCATTACAGTGGACCAGCGGCAATGAAACCGGCAATACCAGCTACATTATTGAACGCAGCAATGGCGATCAACTTCATTTTAAACCGGTGACTACCGTTAAGGGACATGCGCTGCAGGGGAATGGCGACATGTATACATTTACAGATCCCACACCGGTTGCGGGTCAGGTTTACTATCGTATCAATATTGTAGATGGAAATTACAGCCGTTACAGCCAGATCATCCTGCTGAGCACGGATGCTATCGGGTTCGAGGTAAGGTCGTTGGTCAATCCGTTTACCAGCATCATCGCTTTTGACCTTACGGTTCCTGCCGATCAGCCGGCCGGCTTTATCATTACCGATGCCTGCGGAAGAGTGATTAAGATGAGCAGGCAAAACCTGAGCAAAGGCATTAACAGCATCAGGATCTATGACCTGGGCAATTTATCGAGCGGAGTATATATTCTGAAAATACAATATCAGGACAAGCTGATCTCCAAGCGGATCATCAAAGCAAAAAGTTAGGAAATGAAAAAATCCCGCGACGAGCGGGATTCTTCATGCAGTTGGTTTCGGCTCAATATCTTGCAACCTACCCTGAATATCTTTTGGAAGGAGGTTTATTCGTTTTGTGGGGCGAAAATAGGGGAAAAAGATTTGTTAAAAAAAATAATCGACTTATTTTTTATTGTGTTCTCACCCGGATTTTTTTTTGAAGCCGGAGGTCGGAAGCCCGAAGTCGGAAGTCTGATGTCGGAGGTCTGAAGTGAAGATAACCATTGTTTTCATAATTCCGACTTCCGACATCAGACTTCCGACTTCAATTCTTATTTTCGTGCTCATGTGGGCCGTTTATAAAAAGGAACTCAGGCAGTTTTTCAGCAGCCTTACCGGATATATTGCAATCATCGTTTTCCTGTTGCTGAACGGGCTTCTCCTTTTTGTTTTTCCCGATACCAGCATTCTCGATTTCGGCTATGCCAGCCTGGATAAATTTTTCGATCTTGCCCCCTGGATATTGCTGCTGCTTGTTCCCGCCATTACCATGCGCAGTTTATCTGATGAATTCCGCACCGGCACTTTCGAGATCCTGCAAACAAAACCGCTGAGCCACTGGCAGATCGTTGTTGGAAAATACCTGGCCAGCCTCGCCGTGCTCGTCATTGCTTTATTGCCGACACTCGTATATTATTTTTCCGTTCAGCAGCTTGCTTCGCAGAACGGCGTGGATACCGGCGCAACAGCAGGCTCTTATATCGGACTGTTTTTTCTGGCTGCTGTTTTTGTGGCGGTCGGCACATGCTGCAGCGGTTATACCACCAATGCGGTAGTGGCTTTTCTGGCAGCGGCTTTTCTTTGTTTTTTATTGTATAGCGGCTTCAATGCGGTCAGCCGCATTCCGGCATTTGCAGCAGGAGCGGATTATTATATCGAGATGCTGGGAATGGATTTCCATTACCGGAGCATGAGCCGCGGCGTGATAGACAGTCGCGACCTCATTTATTTTTTGAGCCTTATATTTTTCTTTTTATTGCTCACCAAACAACGTCTCGATAAACGCTAGATGGCATCCTCCTCAAAATACCGGTGGCTGTTCTTTTTGCTGCTCATTGCGGCCGTCAATTTCATGGCATCGCGATGGCATTACCGCCTAGATCTCACCAGCGAAAAAAGATATACCCTCAGCAGGCCCGTGAAAAAACTGCTGGGCAATCTGGATGATGAAGTAAGGATAGATGTTTTTTTAAAAGGCGACCTCAAGGCAGGATTGAAAAAATTACAGAACAGTACATCCGAATTGCTGGAAGAATTCAATGAATACAGCAAGGGAAGGATACGTTTCCGTTTTTTCGATCCGCTCACT
>CAYYZJ010000488.1:0-4551 GCA_964475615.1 uncultured Flavitalea sp.
ATCGAATTAGGGGGTACAAAGACTTTTATTTTCGATAACGCCGGGAGAGTAACCGGTTTTTCGAATACGATTAACGGCCGGCTGCGTGCAACTGGACAAAAGATAACCACTTTAGATACACTGAAACCGAGACCTGGGCAATCGGGTATTTTCGGTCGTCATTTTCTGGAGACTAAAAATTACGACAAAGCGATTGGCTTTTTATCGTTGGGTTTGGCTCGCGAACCTTCAGACTCGTCGCTGGTAAAAAACTTGGCTCACTCGTACCTCTTTAAGGGTGATTTCACCAAAGCGATTGAGCTATATAGACAATATTTAAAGTCAGGGCATACTGTGAGCGAGCTAAGCAAAAATTTGAAAGATGATTTTGAATATTTCCGCAATGCGGGATTTGATGAGTCTGTGATAAAAAAGGCTGGAGAGATGCTTTCACTACAGGATCAATAAAAAATGAATAAGAAAATGTCTATGCAAATCTGATGTATCAACAGAATCTATATATTATTTAATTAACACATAAAAATTATGAAAAAAGTTATTTATGCACTGATCTTATCGCTGGTTGTGGTAAGCGGACTAGTATTTGCTAATCGCGAAATCAAAAATGAAGCTTCTAAAAAGTCATCTCCAAAACCACCTACTGATGCTGAAAGGAGGGCAGCAATAAAACAATGGGAGGCTACCCCCGAAGGTATAAAGTTCAAAAAATGGGAAGCGTCTCCCGAAGGAAAAAAAGTGTATGCCGCTGAAGCTAAAATATGGAAGCACATTAAAGATTACACCAATATGGAGGCAGTTGTAACGTCTCTTTCTCTTCCACCAGGCTCACGATTAGGTTTCGGAGTGATGGCCAGAATTAATGGTGACGATTATATTCTCAGGTTTGACGATGAGCCTCAGCAGCTACCTGGTCTGAAGGTTAACGACAAAATAATTATAAGAAGCCATAGTGTGTCGTACGCGCCCAAGTATTCATATCCAATAGTATCGGGCGACTATGTAGAATGGGATAGTAAAATAATTTATAAACGTGCCCCTCGCAAAGGCGGTTGCTGAGTAAATAAATTATGAAATACATACAAGTATATGCTTTGTTCCTGATGGTTGTTCTTCACACCGCCTGTGGACAAACGCAAACTGAACCACATAAAGATAATATCAATTACGATATCAAAGACACAGTCACTTCCTACGGGCCTAACACAATGGTTCGGAATGTAAAGCAAGATAGAAACGGAAACATTTTGATTGCTGCATCATGGAGTGGTGTTTTTCGCTACGATGGAAAATCGTTTACCAAAATCTCAAGTAAAATTGGTTCGCGTAGATTCTGGAATGTTCTGGAAGATCGACGCGGAAACCTTTGGTTCGCTTCCACTGATTCCGGAGTTTATATTTACAATGGGAAAACCTTTAAGCATTTCACAACCAGGGAGGGACTTGCCAATAATCGGGTTATGTGTATTTATGAAGATAAAGCTGGTAATATCTGGTTCGCCACCGGGGGTGGAGCAAGCCGTTACGATGGGAAATCTTTTCAAAATTTCACAACGAAAGAAGGACTTTCCAATAATGATCTTACTACTATCATGGAAGACAAAACCGGGAAATTATGGTTTGGCACAAGGGGCGAGCCCTGTTTTTATGATGGAAAAACATTTACCATTTTCAAAAACAAAGATGGCAAAGCGTTTAAAAACGTTTGGTCAATAATCGAAGATAAAAAAGGAAGCATTTGGTTCGGTGACGTTGATGGTCTTTGGCGCTATGACAGCAGAACCTTTACTAAGGTATCGCAGAAGGGGGCTTATGCAATAATCGAAGATAAAAAAGGAAACATCTGGACTACTGGTGAAGTAAATCCGAACGTCTGGGCACTTTCACGTTATGATGCAAAATCCTTGTACAATAAAATGCCCACTGTAACAGAAATTAAGTCAGGAGGAAGAATGGATTTTTTGGGGATATTGGAAGCTAACGATGGAAGCATTTGGTTTGGATCTGGAGGAGGGGTGCATCGTTATGATGGAAAGACCTTTACAGATTTTAAAAGTAAGGAGGGGCAGAGATAATATTTCTCCTAAATACCTAAGTACTCTACACTCTACTTAAGGCATTGATCACCCGGCAAGCCCCAAAAGTTAAAACGATTAATTGTAATTTAACCATCAAAAGATTCCTCAACCGATTCACAGGAAATAGGCACATCAGGAAAATTCTGCCTGAAGTCTTCGGCCATTTTCAGGGACGCATCCACTGCATACGCGTTCAATCCGGCCTCAAGCAATATTTTAGTGACCGGGATACCGGTTCCGCACCCAAGATCAAGCACTACTGAGCCTTTATTGAAGGTTCGAGCCAAGGCGCGAGCAGCTGACGAACCTATTCCATTTACCGCTCGCCCCCTTCCTTTAATAAATATTTCTGCAATGCTTTCGTAGCCATTCGATTTGTCAGTCATAGTCCGGTTTGAGAATTTGAAATGATTGATCCTATGGCTATTCATACTCAGCCTTTTTCATTTGGATGAGAGGCTCTGTAATTTAATCCTGCCGTTGTGCCGGCAGTAACATCAACAGTAACCCCCGTGATCTTGCCCGCCATGTCTGATGCCAGGAACACTGCTGTATTGGCTATATCGATCATCAAAGGTAATTTTTTCAGCATGGTATCTCCTTCCATTTTTCTCAGGATCGATTCCATGGCTGCAGGATTGCTGTCAATGGCCTGCCTGAATACGCTCGAATCCGGCGAACCGCCCGACCGGATATTGACCACACGCACTCCATACACTCCCAATTCAGCGGCAAGATTTCTCGACAGGCTCTCCACAGCGCAGCAGGCAGGAGCAAAGCCGCCTGTATAGGGATAACCTATTCCTCCGGGTGTTGCGGTGAGAGATAAGATTACTCCCGATCCTTGCTTCATCATTATTTTTCCAGCGGCCTTTGCAGTCAGGAACCGGGTTTGCATGGTCTGGGTTATGGGACGAACAAAATCATCCATCGGAATATCGGTCAGTGGAATATTTTGTATAACGGCAATGCCTACCGCATTAAAGGAAATGTCTACCTTGCCTGCCGATCGAAAAACGGCATCGATATGATCATCGATCGCTCTTTCGTCGAATGCATCTACCTGCGCTGTTTCCGCCAGTCCGCCGGCAGCGAGGATTTCATCGGCTGTTTTTTCAACGGAGCTTAAATTCCGACCGGTTAAAAATACTTTGGCTCCTGCAGCGGCGAATGCTTTGGCTACAGCGCTGCCCAGGGAGCCGCCGGCGCCGTAGATAACGGCGGTTTTGTTTTGAAGGATCATGCCTCAATTTATTTATAGTTGCGAAAACAATTTATCATCGATCCTTTTTTTCTGCCTGAAATGATGCCGCATGTGCATTTCGGCAAATTGCAGCCATTCCAAAGCATTAAAAAAATGAAAACCCGGATGTTCAGTTTTGCCAATTGAACGGGAAAGATCGGCTGCAGCACATAGTTGATTGACTTCATTCCTTATAGACACCAGGCTTTGCGCCAATTCATATTTATTTTCAGGTTGCCTGATTCCGGCATTGGCAGGATTTTCAAGCCTGGCATCAGGAAACCCATTATTCCTGAACATGGCTTTGGCGTATTCGTGCATTTGCTTCTCACTGTCGGCCTTCGTTGACAGCGCCGCCTTCATTTGCCCGACATAAAACCTGGTATCATTAATAATATGTGTATATACTTGCCCCAAGGACCAGGATTCAGGATCCGGCTGTTGCCGAAGCATCTCTGAAGTATAGTCGTCGAGATAAATGATCCACTTGTCGATGGTTTCATTGAATTGCTGAAGAAAAATATTTTCCATTGGAAAACTAATATATGTCGGATTCGCTGCTATACCGGATACGGCCCTTCCGAAAATGTTTCTGCATGATATCCTTTTGAACCGATGATCCCTGCCAGCGGACTGCGAATATCTTCTCCAGCTTTCAACCTGTTTAGGACATATCCGAAATCATATTTCGGCTTCCATCCAAGCTCATTGCGTGCCAGCTCATTTGCATATACCCTGTCGATGCCTGGCAGCATCTTCCATCCGCGGCGCTGATATTCTTTTTCGTAATCGGGGAAAAGCCGTTTCACTACAGCCGGCGTGTTTTCCCGCAGCTCCATAAGATCGGCAGGAGAGAAAGGCGTGGTTGCACTGATAATATATACCCCGAAGCCAATGGACAGCGCTTTGCCTGCAGCATCGAGATGCGCGCTCACGGCATCTTCAATATCCACCCGCCGGAAAAGATATTCATTGGCCTTGAGGTTATCATCGCTGTATGCTTCCCGCATCCGCCTGTTATCGTCTTCCTCAGGAAAGAACCGGGATATTCTGAGCACGATGCAGGCAAGACCATAATTCCGGTAAAACAGGCGGCAAAGGTCTTCCGCAGCAGCTTTGGTAACACCATAAATATTTTTAGGAACTGGCCTGGTATCTTCGGTTATCCAGGCCGCCGGCGCTCCTGCGGGAGGGATCAGCGCATCGCCGAAAACGCTGGTAGTGCTGGTGAAG
>CAYYZJ010000489.1:0-2613 GCA_964475615.1 uncultured Flavitalea sp.
GAGAATGGGAACAACGGATGTCGTAAAAGAAATTATCGATGAAGACGATTTTCTGTCTTCATCCGCTGCCAATGAAATATTTCTTGTATACAATTTCCCCGAAAGCAATCTTGTTCCCGAAGCGTTTTATACCAACGATACGCAGAAGCCCATCACCGATCTGATCTATGGCAATCTGGCCAAGGAGCTCATCCTGAATGAAAAGATCCCCTGGTGGGAGCTGCATAACGTTTACCGTGTTCCTGCAGCCCTGCACCGGCTGCTGCAGCTTAAATTTTCAGAAGGCAGGCATTGGCATTTTTACAGCCTGCAGCTCAAATGCCACAAGATGTTCCATGATAAGGAAGAAAACCAATACCTCCGCGCCTTTTTCTATTCCGACAAGATGATCGTGATGGCATTGAAAAGCGGGCAGTTGCAGCTTATCCAGACCTTTTCCTATCAGGATGCCAAAGACATTGCCTACCACCTGCTCAATTGCTGCCATCAGTTGATGTTTAACCAGGAAGAGCTCGTTCTGGAAATCAGCGGACTGATTGAGCTGAAATCCGCTTTATACGAAGATCTGAGCAAATATTTTCTCAATATCTTTTTCGAAGTCCTGGAAGACAGCATCAAGATCACCGACGAGCTGAGGGAATATCCGATCCATTATTTTTCATCGCTGCTGAAAATGGCCGTATGCGTATAATAGGAGGGTCGCTTGGCGGAAGAAAATTCAATCCTCCTTCCAGGATGCCCTATACCAGGCCTACCACCGATATTGCCAGGGAAGGATTGTTCAATATCCTGCAGCATCAATTCAATCTTGCCGGCATCAGGACCCTCGATCTTTTCGGAGGAACAGGCAGCATCAGCTATGAGCTGGCCTCGAGGGGAGCGGGCGATTGTACGGTGGTTGAAAAAGATCCGGCCATGTTTGCCTTCATCAAAAAAACAGCCGCCGAACTGGGGCTGGAGCATTTCAGGGTGATCCGGATGGATGTCTTCAAATTCATCCAGCAGTGCAGGGAACAATTCGATTTTATTTTTGCCGGCCCTCCTTATGCCCTGCAGGAGATCGACGAGCTTCCGAAAGCGATCGTTGCCCAACAGCTTCTCAGGCCCAAAGGCTGGTTCATACTTGAGCATACGCCGCGGAATAACTATGAGGGATACCCGCTTTTTGCCGGCAGCCGCCACTATGGAACAACAGTATTTTCGATATTTGTGAATGAAATGGAGGGGATAGAAAATAGAGAATAGGGATAGATAGATATTGCCCATTGCCAATTGCCTATTGTCTATTGCCTATTCCCTACTACTCTGACAAATTATGAATTCCATCTTCATAACCGGCATAGGAACCGATGTGGGCAAAACCCTGGTTGCAGCTATCCTTGCGGAGGCGCTTGAAGCCGATTACTGGAAACCGGTGCAGGCCGGCTTTGCCGATGGCACCGACAGCAACCGGGTGCAATTCATGATCAGCAATGCCAAAAGCCGCATTCATCCCGAAACCTATACGCTCCGCCTGCCGGCTTCTCCGCATATTGCTGCCCGTGAGGAAGGCATCAGGATCGACCTGGACAGGATTGCCTGGCAATGGGAATCCATACGGTCGGGACAAAATGAATATCTCATCATCGAAGGCGCAGGAGGATTGATGGCTCCTCTGAATGAAAAAGAATTCGTGCTGGATCTCATCAAAAAAATAGGCGCAAAACTGATTATCGTAAGCCGGAATTACCTGGGCAGCATCAACCATTCCCTGCTTACGGCAACACTCTGCAGGCTGAACGGCCTGGATATTGCAGGATGGATATTCAACGACCAGTACATGCACTATGAAGAAGAGATCAGCCGCTGGAGCGGCATTCCTTTAATAGCTTCCATTCCCTTCCGTGAAAAACCCGATAAGCAATTTATTCTTCAGCAGGCCGGGCTGATCGCGCCTGCCCTTAAAAAAAGGCTGGGCTAAAAACTGTACCTTTATCGCGAAAGCATTTATGAACTTTAATGTTCCATTATTAAAACCCATTCGCATTCTGCTGTTGCCGGTCTCGCTCTTATATGCGTTGATCATCAGTATACGCAACTGGCTTTTCGACAAAAAAATACTGGCCTCATCATCTTTCAATCTCCCGCTGATCTGCATCGGCAACCTGGCGGCAGGAGGCACCGGCAAATCGCCGATGGTGGAGTTCCTGATCAAGAAACTCAAAGACCGCTTCGAGATTGCCGTGCTGAGCCGCGGATACAAACGCAAAACCCGCGGATATGCACTTGCCAATGCCGCTACCAATGCCCTCGATATCGGCGATGAACCCATGCAGTTCCATATCAAATTCCCCGACGTCAGCATAGCCGTGGGAGAGGAGCGTGTGGTGGCCATTCCACAATTGCTGCACGATAAACCCAATACCCAAGCCATCCTGCTCGACGATGCTTTTCAGCACCGCTCCGTAAAAGCGGGATTGAATATCCTGCTTACGGATTATAACAATCTTTTTACGCGCGACTGGTTCCTGCCCACCGGCGATCTCCGCGATCAGCGGAAAAGCTATAAGCGCGCCGATATCATTGTGGTGACCAAATGCAGTAAAGACCTCTCCCCAAAAGAAAGGAACGATA
>CAYYZJ010000490.1:0-5093 GCA_964475615.1 uncultured Flavitalea sp.
CTACAGACATCCGGCAAAAACTTCCTGTAATGGAAGCTTTTTACACCATCCAGGGAGAAGGATTTCACCAGGGCAAAGCTGCCTATTTCATCAGGCTCGGCGGCTGCGATGTAGGCTGTGTATGGTGCGATGTAAAAGAGAGCTGGGAAGCTGAAAAACACCCGGCGATCCCTGTTGAAACCATCGTTGAAAAAGCTTCCGGATATCCGGGCAGGATGGCGGTAGTTACCGGGGGAGAGCCATTGATGCACGATTGCACCCAGCTATGCCGCCGGTTGCATGAATCCGGCTTCAGCACACATATCGAAACTTCGGGCGCCTGGCCATTGAGCGGCGAATGGGACTGGATCTGCCTTTCCCCGAAAAAGTTCAAACCTCCATTGCCGGAGATCCTGCCATTGGCCAATGAGCTGAAAATCGTAGTGTTCAATAAAAGCGATTTTGCCTGGGCTGAAAAATATGCTGCGCTGATGTCTCCGCAATGCAAACTCTTTCTGCAACCCGAATGGAGCAAATCGGCAACCGTTACTCCGCTCATTATCGAATACATCAAAGCACATCCGCAATGGGAGTTCTCGCTGCAGCTTCACAAATACATCCATGTTCCGTGATGCAGGTGCAGAATAAATTCTATTCGCCTTCGTTCTGATTTTTTTGATCTAATTTTCCGGTATGAAAAACCTTTGCATCATCGGGGTATTGCTGTTTCCGGTACTGTTGGCCCAGGCCCAGTTCGATCCGTCGAAGGTGAATAAAAAGGCGGCCCAGTTGTATTCCAAGGCCCTCGAGCTGGCCCGGGAAGATGATTTCAAAGGAGGCATCAAGCTGCTGGAACAGGCCGTTGCCATCGATAAGAATTTTGCCGACGCCTATCTTTCCATGGCCGGCATGCATGGCGAACTAAAGCATTACCAGGAAGCCATCGACAATTATGAAAAAGCAAAGGCCATCGACAGCGCTTATTTCAAAGACTATAATCTCCCCTACTCCATTAACCTGGCCGGCAAAGGCGAATTTGAAAAAGCGCTGCAGGCCATCGATGAATTCCTCACAATCCCCAATCTCAATGAAACAAGCCTCAAGGCAGGAGAGTTCCGCAGGAAATGTTATCAATTTGCCATCGATTATGCAAAGAAGAAAAATGCGGCCGATTATAAATTCGAGCCGCAGAACCTGGGCGACAGCGTGAACAGTGAAGTATCGGAATACTTTCCCACCATCACTATCGACGGAAACCAGTTGGTCTTTACCCGCCGCGTCGATAATTATAATGAAGACTTTTATGAAGCCGACCGCGAAGGCCAGACCTGGCGGAAATCAAAAGGCCTTGAAGGCAACATCAATACCAATATGAATGAAGGCGCACAGAATATTTCGCAGGATGGACAATGGCTGATCTTTACAGGCTGCAATTTTCCTGAAGGATACGGAAGCTGCGATCTCTATATCTCCTATCTTACTACCGAAGGATGGAGCGCGCCCGAGAACCTGGGAGGCAATATCAATACCGAATTCTGGGAATCGGCCCCTTCCCTTTCGCCCGATAAAAGGGATCTTTATTTTTCCAGCCGCAGGCCGGGCGGATATGGAGGCAGCGATATTTATGTAAGCCATCGCACCGTCAACGGACGCTGGAGCCAGCCCCAGAACCTGGGCCCTGCAATCAATACCATCGGTGATGAGAGCGCGCCTTTTATTCATGCCGACAATCAAACACTGTATTTTACTTCGAATGGGCATCCTGGTTATGGAGGAGATGATCTTTTTCTTTCGCGCAAAGGGCCCGATGGCCAATGGAGCGACCCGGAGAACCTGGGCTATCCCATCAACACCATCGAGAACGAAGGCAGCCTCGTGATTGCCGCCGACGGAAAGACCGCTTATTATGCCAGCGACCGCGCCGACAGCCGCGGGGGACTTGACCTCTATACTTTCGAGCTGCGCAGCGACATCCGTCCGGCGAGAACACTCTGGGTAAAAGGCAAGGTCTTCGACAAGAAAACCGAAAAAGGACTGCCCTCGTCGGTAGAGCTCACCGATCTTTCCAGCAAGCAACTGCTCAGTAAAGTGCAGACCGATGAAACAGGCAACTATCTCATCACGCTTCCCGTGGGAAAGGATTATGCTTTTAACGTGAACCGCAAAGGCTATCTGTTCTTCTCTGAAAATTTTCCGCTCAGCCAGAAGCAGCCCGATTCAACCTACAATATCGATATTCCGCTTCAACCCATTGAAGCCAATGCCACTGTTGTGCTGAAAAATATTTTCTTCGATGTGAACAAGTATGATCTCAAGCCGGAATCGCAGGTGGAGCTCGATGAGCTGGTTCAACTGATGAAAGATAACCCCACGCTGACGATACAGATCAACGGGCATACCGACAATGTAGGAAAGCCTGCCGATAATATCATCCTTTCGGAGAACCGCGCAAAGGCCGTTGTGAATTATCTCAAGGGCAAAAGCATCGACGCAAAGCGCCTCTCGTTCAAAGGCTGGGGAGATACGCAGCCTATTGCGCCCAATGCAACAGAGCAGGGAAAGGCATTGAACAGGAGGACGGAGATGAAGGTGGTGAGCAAATGAAAATCGTGAGACGTGAATCGTGAATCGTGAGTATAGACAAAAAATATCGACTGCCGATTCACGATTGCCGATTCACGACTACCGATTCACGTCTGCCGATTCACGATTGCCGATTCACGCCTCACAATTTCCTTTGCCCTTTCCCCTTTTTCCCGTAGGTTTGACCAAACCTTATCTTATGCTGCCCGATCTTCTTTACCAGGTAGCGCTGACCCTTATTCCCCATATTGGTAGCGTGCAGGCAAAAATTTTACTGAACCGGTTCGGCGACGCACCATCGATATTCAAAGCAAAACAATCGGATCTGGAAAAACTGGAAGGCATCGGAACCGTCAGGGCCGCGTCTATCAAAAACTTCAACCATTTTCATGAAGCTGAAAAAGAACTGGCCTTTATTGAAAAATATGCCATCCAGCCTTTATTCATCAACGACATCAACTACCCGCAGCGGCTGCTGAACTGCTACGATCCGCCGACCCTGCTGTATTATAAAGGCCGTGCCGATCTCAACAGCTCCAGGGTCGTGGCCGTTATCGGCACGCGCAGCAATTCCGATTATGGAAAACAGATCACGGAAAAGCTGATCAAAGACCTGAGTGCAATGGAAGTGCTGGTCGTAAGCGGACTGGCTTTCGGCATCGACGCCATTGCCCACAAAGCAGCCATGAAAAATCATTTGCTTACAGTTGCCGTACTGGGGCACGGGCTCAATAAAATTTATCCGCAGGAACATGCCGCCCTGGCCAGGGAAATGATCCTGCATGGAGGATTGCTTACGGAATTCAGGAGCGGCGCCAAGCCCGACAAACATCATTTCCCCATCCGCAACCGCATTGTTGCAGGCATGTCCGATGCCGTAGTGGTAGCGGAAACAGGCATGAAAGGAGGAAGCATGATCACGGCAGAACTGGCCAATGGCTATTACCGCGACGTATTCGCATTTCCGGGCAGAACCATCGACAGCAGGAGCGCCGGCTGTAATCATCTCATCAAAAACAACAAGGCCGTTCTGCTCACCGATGCCCGCCAGATGATGGAGTTCATGGACTGGCAGGAAAAACCGAAAGCAAAAAGTGAGAAACAAAAGGAATTATTTGTCCAGCTCAGCGAAGATGAAAAAAAGATCATAGCCATCCTCAGCGAAAAGGAAAGGGTCCATATCGACGAGCTGAACATGCGCTGCGGGCTCAGCAGGAGCGCAGTCGCATCAGCCATACTCAACCTCGAACTGCAAAACCTGATTATCAGCCTGCCTGGAAAGCTCTATGCGCTGAACGCTTAACGCCGAACGCTGAACGCAGAGGCGGAAGGGAGAAGGTAGAAGGGAAAAGGAAGAAAGAAGATCATAGAGGTTATCGGTTTTCACCTTCAGCCTTAAATCTTATACCTTACACCTCATACCTCATACCTTTTACCTCATACCTTTCACCTTCGATTCCGCGTTCAGCGTTCAGCGTACAAAAATCATTTTTGGTGCGAATTCATCCCCTGTACTATCTTTGCACATGGCAAGAATAATTACTCCTGCTGTAAAGGCAGATCTCCCCTCAAAATTTTTCGGTGAAGGATTAACGTTCGATGATGTGCTGCTGCTGCCGGCCTACTCACAGGTATTGCCCCGCGAAGTGGATGTGCGGGCAAAGCTTACTAAAGACATCACCCTCAATATTCCTATGCTTTCCGCGGCCATGGATACGGTAACGGAAGCCACACTGGCCATTGCACTGGCAAGAGAAGGCGGCATGGGCATTCTGCATAAGAACATGACCATCGAAAACCAGGTGGAGCAGGTGCGAAAGGTAAAACGCAGCGAGAGCGGCCTCATCATCGACCCCGTTACCCTGCATCCCGAAGCCACGATCGGAGATGCGCTGAGGTTGATGAGAGAAAATAAAATAGGCGGCATTCCGATCGTAGATAATGATCAGAAACTGGTGGGCATCCTCACCAACCGCGATCTTCGCTTTGAAGACAATATCCGTCGCAAGGTAAAGGAAGTGATGACGAAAGAAAATCTCATCACCGCACCCGAAGGAACCGATCTCAAGAAAGCAGAAAAGATCCTGCAGAAACATAAGATCGAAAAACTGCCGGTGGTCAATAAATCGGGCAAGCTGATCGGGCTGATCACCTATCGCGATATTCTTCAGTTGACCAGTTTTCCCAATGCAGTCAAGGACGCTTACGGAAGGTTGCTGGTCGGCGCCGCACTGGGCATCACCAGGGATCTTGCCGACCGGGCTTCTGCATTGCAGCAGATCGGCGTGGACATCGTTTGCCTCGATAGCGCGCATGGCCACAGCAAAGGCGTGATCGATGCATTGAAGACCATGAAACGGAATTTCAAAAAGCTGCCCGTTATCGTAGGCAATATCGGAACAGCGGCAGGAGCCAGGGCCCTTGCCGATGCCGGGGCCGATGCAGTAAAAATAGGAATAGGCCCGGGCTCCATCTGCACCACGCGCATCGTTACCGGCGCCGGCGTTCCCCAGATCACGGCCATCATGGAA
>CAYYZJ010000491.1:0-3259 GCA_964475615.1 uncultured Flavitalea sp.
TCTCTCTCTCTCTCTCTCTCATTGACTTCGAGAGACTTAGGGAATGCAAGCGATCTGTAGATTATATAACGTGTATTCAGAGGACAAACTGGAAAAAGAAAAATTATATATAGTGATAGTCGGCCTTTTTAAAAGAGGCAAATCAACCGTCATCAATGCATTGCTGGAAAAGCAGCTTTCGCCTGTTGCAGTAACCCCTGTAACGGCCATAGTTACTCTTTTTGATTATGCGCCGGATACTCAGGTAACGGTTTCCTTTATAAACGGCAGCGCCTTGTCCGTACCCGTCGAAAAAATTGGGGAATACGTGACCGAAAAGCAAAACCCGGCAAATGAAAAGCAAGTCCGGTGGGTCAATATTAAGGACAATATAGAGTTGCTGAAGCTTATGTCCATCGTGGATACGCCGGGCCTGGGATCTGTATTTGAGCACAATTCAACGGCTACAATGAATTTCGTTCCGAAAATTGACGCTGCCATTTATGTATTAAGCGCCGATATACCGATTTCGTCTGCCGACGTCCAGTTCATTGAAGAATTAGCCCGGAAGGTTCCGAAAATATTGTTTGTGTTGAATAAGTCCGATTTGCTTACTCATGAAGAGCTTCTGGAAATGCTGCAGCACGATACGGATGTGATCAGGAAAATATCCCGCGACAGATTTGAGCAGGTAGATATACTTCCTGTATCCGGAAAATATGCAGGCGAAGAAATGAGTAATATCAATACACTTCGGGAAACCATCACCGGAATTGCACAACTGGAAAAAAGCAGCCTCCTGCAATTCTCCGCCGCTCAGCGGTTGAATACATTATGTAAGCAGGTTACCATGGAATGGCAATTACGGCTGAACAGCCTCCTGTCGCCCTTGCATGTCATCGAAGAAAAACAAAAGAAGATCGCCCGTTCTGTTTCTTTAATGCAGGAGCAAAAGGATGAATTTGAGAATATCATTGCCGGAAGAATAAGAACCCTTCAGCAGGAAATTCATGAAAAGGTAAATGCAGTATCCAATAATTTAAAAAAGGAAATAAGCAACAGGCTGCAGGCCGGTTATGATGAGGGCGATTTGTTGTTGGACGATGGCAAACTTGCTCAGCTACAGCAGGAATTGAACCAACTGGCTATTGAAGAATTTGAAAAGACGAAAATAGCGCTGGAAGCATCAACGCGGAACCAGTTTATGAATATCCTGTCGCATTACAGTTCAAGGTCGGAAAGTTTTTTGAACGAACTTTCTGAAAACCTATCTTCCTTGCTCGGCATCGGGTTTAACCTGATTGCCGACAGATTCGACCTGAATGTGTATACTTCATTTTATCTGAGTTTGGACAGCGGCCAGGATCCCCTGCGTATAAATCGTTCGGCATTGCGTTGGTTCGCTTCAAAGCAATACCGGAAGAAAAAGGTCAGGAACAGCCTTGCCCTGCATTACAATAATATTTTAATCCGCAATACCTCCTCGATTATTTACGATTTGCAATACAAAATACAGGAATCGTTCAGAAAATTCAACTACGACCTCAATAACCATTTGACCCGTGTGATTGAAGGAATGGAAAAAATCATAGCGGAAGCCATCAGTATTAAAAAGAAAGAGAGCAGTGAAGTGAGCGATGAAGTAGAGAGATTAGAGGCGATGATCGATACAGTAAGATTTTTAACGCAATAATATATATAACATGAAAAAGATTCCGGCTGCCGGCGGCATCGTCATCAACGAGCTTGATCAGATCCTGATTATTTGCAGGCGTTCGAAATGGGATTTGCCAAAAGGCCATGTTGATCCCGGCGAAACATTTGAAAGCTGCGCGCTTCGTGAAGTTAAAGAAGAAACAGGGCTGAAAAACGTATCTATTGTCAGGTTTATCGGAGCCTCCGAACATGAATATTTCGACAGCAGGCTTAAAGAGGAGGTTATAAAAGAAACCTGGTGGTTTGAAATGAGGGCTTCCGCAAAAGAACCCCTGCAGCCCCAACTGGAGGAAAGCATAGAATGGATATTATGGGTAAGCCGGGATGAGCTTCCGCATTACCTTAGGAACTCCTATAGCAATGTGATTGATATTATCAAACAGGCAGGGCTTATCGAAGGATGATCATTAATATGGAACGAAGATTTTTTATAGTTGTATTTTCATTGGCCGCTTCAATACCTGCACTCTCTCAAAGGAATCTGGATTTTTTTATTCAGCAAGCGTTTGCCAACAGTCCCCTGCTTCAAAGCAACCAATTGTCGGCGGAGGCGAATCGTGTAGAAGAGCAAAGAAACGTAGCCGCATTGAAAAAGCCTTTGATCGGCGCAGAATTGAACTATATGGTATCGCCCATTTATTCAAAAGACGATGGCAATACCGGCTTTAAAATAAACCCATCTAAAACGATCAGCGATTATTACGGGTACGATCTGTCTGCCACCAACGGAGGCTTGTATCGGGGAGTGCTGACTTTGGAACAGCCGCTTTTTAACCAGGAACGCATCCGGATTGCCGATGAGCAGCTAACCATCCAAAACCTGATCCTTGACAATGAAAACCGCCTCACAAAACGTGAACTGGAGCGGCTTGTCTCCGAACAATATATCATCTGCCTTGCCGATGATGAACAAAAGAAGGCCATCAGCGGCATTATCGAATTTATTCGTGAACAAATTAAGGTAACGGAAAAACTCGCTGCCGGCGGATTGCTGCAGCAAAGTGACGACAAGCTTCTGCACATAGAACTGAACCAGCATCAGACCTTGCTCGAAGTAGCTGTTGCAAACTATAAAACCCATTTGCTTGCCCTGAACAGCCTGTGCGGCATCAACGATTCGGCTGCTGTTGATTTGCTGCCGCTGCGGTTTACCCTCAGTGAACAACAATCCGATTCATTATCGGGCTTTACCCTAAGGTACCGGCTGGATAGCATGGCCCTTGCCACTTCAAAAAATTATTTCGATTTAAAATACAGGCCTGTAATCAGCTTCTATTCTTCAGCGGGATTAAACGCAGTGTATGCTCCTGCCGTTTATCAGCGATTTGGCTGGATGGCAGGCATCCGGCTTACTAAAACATTCTTCGACGGTTCGCAAAAGGAATTGAATGCCAAAAAAACAAAGCTATTGCAGCAACAGGCGTCAGTAGGAGCTGATTTTTTTAAAAAGCAGAATGCTTCACGAAAAGCATCTCTGAGAAATCAGATCAGTTCTGCAGATACTCAAATGGAATCGATAAAGCAGCAGATCGTCCAATACGATGATCTGCTGCTTTATTATAAA
>CAYYZJ010000492.1:0-3974 GCA_964475615.1 uncultured Flavitalea sp.
AGGTTTTGTATGGTATAAGCAGAAACTTTAATTTGATTATTTGAATGGAAGCTCGTTTATTTTGCACTGTTAATTCCATCGTTTCACTAAAGTAATTAAAAAAAACCATTATAAATGACGATTGACTTAAAATTCCTTAAATATTAATTATTATAATATGATTGCATTTTCTATTTTATTGATTGAGATAAGATTAATTAATTATTATTCTTTAAAATCGCTTTTGAACTACATATTGTAAAATTTACACATTTCACATAATAAAAAAACCTCAATCATCGTGATTGAGGTTTGCATAAAGTAATATTTTCTTCTCTAATAAGAAGCGGCTATGAGTGAATTGTCCTTGGTTTCCAGAAAAGAAGATCCCATCAGGTATTCATCCACTTTTCTGGCGCATTCCCTTCCCTCGCTGATGGCCCATACTACGAGCGACTGGCCGCGGCGCATATCCCCCGCAGTGAATATTTTGGCAATATTGGTTTGATATTCTTTTTCGGAAGCCTTCACATTGCCCCGGTCATCGAGCTCAATACCCAGCTCATTGATCAATCCTTCATGCTGCGGATGCAGAAAGCCCATGGCCAGCAAAGCCAGTTCACAAGGGATCTCGCGTTCGCTGCCGGCCACTTCAACGAAGCGCGCCGGTTTCTCTTCTTCCGTAAACTTCCATTCCAGCTCGGCAATTTTCAATGCTTTGAGATTCCCGTTTTCATCGCCGATAAATTCCTTGGTAGTAATAGCCCATTTCCGCTCACAGCCTTCCTCATGCGAAGAAGAGATCTTCAGGGTCATCGGATAAGTGGGCCAGGGCATATAAGGCGTTCTGGCAAGCGGCGGTTTGGGCAAGAGCTCAAACTGGGTGATCGCCGCCGCCGCCTGGCGGTTGGAAGTGCCCACACAATCGCTGCCGGTATCGCCACCTCCTATCACCACTACGTTCTTTCCGTTGGCCAGTATATCCGGTTCTTTGAATGATCTTCCGCTTACTCTTTTGTTCTGCTGCCTGAGGAAATCCATGGCGAAATGAATGCCCTTGAGATGCCTTCCCGGAATATTCAGATCGCGCGGAATGGTGGATCCTCCGGCCAGCACAATGGCATGATATTCCCTGAGCAGGTCGTTGATGCTGACGTTCACTCCTACATTGGCATTGCACACAAAAACAATCCCTTCTTCTTCCATCAGTGCAATCCTTCTGTCGATCACCGGTTTTTCAAGCTTGAAATCGGGTATGCCATACCGTAATAATCCTCCCGGTGCATCATCGCGTTCAAAAACCGTTACGGAATGGCCGGCATAGTTGAGCTGGGCTGCGGCGGCAAGTCCCGCAGGGCCCGACCCGACAACGGCAATTTTCTTTCCTGTTCTCAGTCCCGGTTTTTTAGGCTTGATGAATTTTTTCTCGAATGCAATCTCTACGATATGTTTCTCGATCTCTTCGATGGCTACCGGCGGCTGATTGATGCCCAGCACACAACTGCTTTCGCAGGGCGCGGGACAGATCCTTCCCGTGAATTCCGGGAAATTATTGGTGGATGATAATATCGCATACGCTTCCTGCCAGTCCTTACGGTATACGGCATCATTGAATTCAGGGATCACATTGCCCAGCGGACAGCCGTGATGGCAGAACGGGACTCCGCAGTTCATGCAGCGGGCAGCCTGCTGGTTCAATTGTTCGGCAGTATATAAAGACACGAACTCCTTATAATCCTTTTTCCTTTCCTGCACCGCACGCTTGGCAGGCAATGCCCTGTTAAACTCTAAAAAACCGCTTGGTTTGCCCATTGATAAGTTTGTTTTAATTGATGTTCCTTTCTCCGCCCACAGAGAACAACGGAGAGGTTCAGTCACACATGAGAGACCTACTCCGCGTTCTCAGTATCTTGGAACTTTGTCCCTGTGGCCGGCAAGGGTCATTTATCCGTTTTAACGGCTTCCCTTTGTGTTTTTTCCGCCAATACTTTTTTATAGTCTTTCGGAAATACCTTTACGAAATTTTTCAACTGGCTTTCAAAATCGTCCAGCACGAATTTGGCTACGGTGCTGGCCGTATAGGCATAATGTTTCTGGATCATGTCTTTGATCTCAACTCCGTCATCTTCATTCACCGGATCGAGGTCTACCATTTCCTGGTTGCACCGCGAAGCAAAGCTTCCGTTCACATCATATACATAGGCAATGCCGCCGCTCATGCCTGCGGCAAAATTCCTTCCGGTATTGCCCAGGATCACCACTCTTCCGCCGGTCATGTATTCGCAGCCATGATCGCCGACGCCTTCAACAACGGCCTTCACGCCGGAGTTCCGTACGCCAAACCGTTCACCGGCCTTGCCGCGGATGAATGCTTCGCCCGAAGTGGCGCCATAGAAAGCCACATTTCCGATGATGATGTTTTCTTCCGGAACAAATCCCGCATCGGTGGAGGGATACACGATGAGCCTGGCGCCGGATAAGCCTTTGCCGAAATAATCATTGGCATCTCCCTCCAGCTCCAGCGTTACGCCTTTTGCGGCAAATGCGCCGAAGCTCTGACCTGCTGTTCCGGTCAGTTTGAAATGAATGGTATCTTCAGGCAGTCCTTTCGACCGATAGCGCTTGGAAATTTCATTCGATAAAATGGTTCCAATGGTTCTGTCTGTATTTTTTACATTAAAAGCGGCAAATATTTTTTGCTGGCTTTCCAGTGCAGGGGCTGCGGCTTCCAGCAGTTTCCAGTCGAGTACTCCATCGAGCCCGTGATCCTGCTCTTCCTGTTTGTGCAGTCCGGTGTACAGAGATGCCGGTTCTTTATACAGGATGGGCGAAAGATCCAGCTTATGATACTTCCAATGCGTGATGCCTTCTCTTACTTCAAGGCAATCTACCTGTCCCACCATTTCATCGATAGTCCTGAATCCCAGATCAGCCATGATCTCCCTCATTTCCTGGGCCAGGAACCTGAACAGGTTCACCACATGATCGGGATTGCCGGTAAAGCGTTTGCGCAATTCGGGATTTTGTGTGGCAACACCTACCGGACAGGTATTGAGATGACATTTGCGCATCATGATGCAGCCTTCGGTCACCAGCGCTGCAGTGGCAACGCCCCATTCTTCTGCACCGAGCAAGGTAGCGATGGCGATATCGCGGCCTGTTTTCAGTTGTCCGTCTGTTTGCAGTACCACGCGGCTGCGCAGTTTATTTCTGACTAATGTTTGATGCGATTCGGCAAGACCAAGTTCCCAGGGCAATCCGGCATGTCTGATGGAACTGATGGGCGAAGCGCCTGTTCCGCCATCATGGCCCGAGATCAGTATTACATCCGATTTTGCTTTGGCAACACCTGCGGCAATAGTGCCCACGCCTGCTTTCGATACCAGTTTCACGCTGATGCGCGCAGCGCGGTTGGCATTTTTGAGATCGAAGATGAGTTGAGCAAGGTCTTCAATGGAATAAATATCATGATGAGGCGGGGGAGAGATCAATCCCACACCGGGTGTGGAATGACGCACTTTACCGATCCACTCGTCTACTTTATGACCGGGAAGCTGTCCGCCTTCGCCGGGCTTGGCGCCCTGTGCCATTTTGATCTGCAGCTCATCGGCCATGGTGAGGTAATAGCTCGTTACGCCGAACCGGGCAGAGGCAACCTGCTTGATGGCCGAGCGCATGGAATCGCCGTTGGGCAATGGTTCATAGCGCAGCTCGTCTTCGCCGCCTTCTCCGGTATTGCTTTTGGCGCCGATGCGGTTCATGGCAATGGCCAGCGTGGAATGCGCTTCGTGCGAAATGGAGCCGAAGCTCATGGCGCCTGTTGCAAAGCGTTTCAATATATTTTCAACAGGCTCTACTTCGTCGACGGAAATGGCCGGCCGGTTTCTTTTGAAGCCCAGCATTCCCCTGAGCGTAGCTGCTTTTTCAACCTGGTCGTTAACCAGCTTGGAGTATTTCTTGAATGTATGATAGTCATTCATCCTGGTGGAATACTG